>LFRQ01000079.1 GCA_001512835.1 Clostridia bacterium DTU022 | reverse complement strand
TCCGCGGAGTTCAATACGGGAAGGTGCATATTATGAACAGGTCCAATCGCACCAGGGTCGCCAAGCTTAAATCGCTGCTGGCTACGGCGCTGATTTTCTTGCTGATCCTTTGCGGGACCCTTAATTACAGCGGTGCCATATATGCCATCTCCTTCAACCAGGAGCTGGTACCGGAACAGCCGGGGCTGGGGCTGGTGGGCGACTTTCTAAGAATGTTGGACGATATGCTCAGGCGGCTGGGGCTCTACCCCAAAAAAGGCGGTCAAGGAAAGGAGCCCGTTGAAGAACCGCTTCCCGGAGAAGGATCCGGACCGGGGGAGGACCCGGCGGTGGAACCTGCGGGACCCGGGGAAAAGCCCGTGACAGAACCCGGGAGTGATCCGGGGGGGAAAAGCGGGAAAGACCCCGGGAAAGGCTCCGGGAATGAGCCCGGGAAAGGCTCCGGGAATGAGCCCCCCGGCGGCGGTGATGGAGCAAAGCCGGCGGGAGAAGAAGAAAGCCTGCCGGGGGAAGACGGCGCACCGGAGTACCA
>LFRQ01000043.1 GCA_001512835.1 Clostridia bacterium DTU022 | reverse complement strand
TGGCGCTTCCGGGGAGTGGATCTCTCACCCATCCGCTCCCTTTGCGAGGGCGAGGGGCGGGTTTACTACCTGGCCGGGCGCTACCTCTATGCCCTGGATCTGAAGGCGGATGCCCGGTGACTTTGGACGGGATAAAAAAGAACGATACAGAGGAGCGGAAAGGAAAAATGAAGGCTAAAGAACGGATCATCTGTGCCCTGGATGTGCCCGGGACCGGCGAGGCCTGGCAGTTGGTAGAGGAACTGGACGGGGTCGTCGATTTCTTCAAGGTGGGAATGCTTCTCTACCTGGGGGGAGGCCGGGAGTTCGTCGCCTCTCTGCTCTCCCGGGGGAAAAAGGTGTTCCTGGATCTGAAATTATATGATGTCCCCGATACCGTGGGCCCCACCGTCCGGCAGGTGGCCGCCATGGGGGTGGATTTTTTGACAGTGCACGGCCATGATGCCATCTTGCAGCGGGCGGCGGAGGAAGCGGCGGGCAGCAATTTAAAGATTCTGGGCGTTACCGTCCTTACCAGCTTTGATCAGGCGGACCTGGAAGCCATGGGCTTTCCCTGCTCCGTGGAAGATCTGGTTCTCCACCGGGCCGCCAACGCCCGGCGCCGGGGCTGCAGCGGCGTGGTGGCCTCCGCCCGGGAGGCCGCGCTCATTCGCCAGAAACTGGGGCCGGATCTGATCGTGGTCACTCCCGGGATCCGGCCGGCGGGGGCCTCTCTGGGCACGCACAAGCGGCCGACGACGCCGGGGGAAGCCTTGCGGGCGGGGGCGGATTACCTGGTTGTCGGGCAGCCGATTATCAAGGCGCCGGACCCCCGAAGGGCGGCCCAGGCC
>LFRQ01000061.1 GCA_001512835.1 Clostridia bacterium DTU022 | reverse complement strand
GCCATGGTGCTGGATCAATGCCCTCCCTACCCCTCTTCCCCGGAGGAGGTGCGGGAGGCGGTGGAGCGGACTACCCGCTGGGCCCGCCGCTGCCAAAGGGCCCACCAGAGAAGGGACCAGGCGCTTTTTGCCATCGTGCAAGGCGGGGTTTACAAGGAGTTGAGGAAAAGATCCGCCCTGGAGCTGGTAGAGATGGACTTCCCCGGCTACGCCGTGGGCGGCTTAAGCGTGGGCGAGCCCAAGGAGTTGATGTACCGCACCCTGGAAGATACCGTTCCGCTGCTCCCCGAGGGGAAGCCGCGCTACCTGATGGGGGTGGGGTCTCCCGACGCCCTCCTGGAAGGGGTCAGCCGGGGGATCGACCTCTTCGACAGCGTGCTGCCCACCAGGATTGCCCGAAACGGGCGGGTGATGACCAGCCGGGGCTATCTCAATATGCGCAACGCCGTTTATGCGGGAGATCTGGCGCCGCTGGATCCCGAATGTTCCTGCTTTGTTTGCCGGAGCTACTCCCGGGCCTATATTCGGCACCTGTTCAATGCCGGGGAGGTGCTGGCCTTGAGGCTGGCCACCTTTCACAATCTCTACTACCTGCAGCAGTTGATGCGCCGGATCCGGGAGGCTATCAGTGCCGGCCGGTTTGAAGAGTTCTATGCTCGACAGAAGGCAGTTTTAGACCAGTACTACGGAGGTGCTTAATAAAGTGGAGGAGCTCGTAAAAAATGTGGGAGCATTTCTCCCCATCGTGCTCATGTTTGTGATCTTTTACTTCCTGCTGATCCGTCCCCAGCAGAAGCAGCAGAAGAAGCGCCAGGAGATGCTGAACAACCTGCAGAAGGGAGACCGGGTGGTAACCATCGGCGGGATACATGGAGTAATCAAGGAGATTCACGATGACATCATTACGCTGAAAGTGGCCGACAACGTCAGCATCAAGTTTTCCAAGGGCGGCATAGACCACGTGAAAACCGACGAGGAGTAATAATCCCGGCCCTCGGTTCATATAGATCCAGGGAGGGGGTGTCTCCATGAACCGCTACGCCAATGCCGGTATCAACCAGCACTCCCCCCTGAGGAGGGTTTTACCCGTCCTGCTGAAAGGGATCGGCGGGGGGTTGCTCCTATCCCTGGTTCTCCTCTTCGCGGCGGCCTTGGTCTTATATTATACATCTGTACCTGAGAAGACGGCGCCATACCTGGTCTTTGTCATCAGCCTGGCGGCGGTGGTTGCCGGGGCCCGATACTGCGGGCGGCAGATCGGCTACCGGGGCTGGCTGTACGGAGGTCTCGTGGGACTGATCTACGTGCTTATCGTGCTGGGAGCGGGCTTGCTCCTGGTGGATAGCATCAGGATCGGCTGGCATTTCCTAACCAAGATCTCTCTCGGCTTTGTTTTCGGGGCCGTGGGCGGCATGTGGGGGGTCAACAGCTAGACGAGCCGCCAATATAAAGCGGGGACTAACACCGTTGCTCCTTCCGCTCATATGATGATCTATGAGGGAAGGAGTGATTTTGTTTTGGCCTGTCAAAGAGATCCCGCGGCCCCAGCCTTTCCCTGGACACTGTACCTGGCCTTCCTGTTTCTGGCCCTGGTCCGGCTAGGGGCCGGCTGCTGCTGGAGCAGCCCCGCCCTGGCCGGTCAGGGTATTTTTGCCGCAGCCGACCTGCTGGTGGCCGGCCTGCTGTGGGCGGGACCGGGAAGCCCCTTTCCGCCGTCCAAAAAGCTTCTGCCCCTTCCCCCCCGAAGCTGGCTTCCCCTGGCGGGAGCGTCGGCCCTGCTCCTTTTCGGGACCGGTTTTCTGCTGCTGGGAAAGGGCATACTTTATCTTGGGGCAGGGGGCTCCCGGGAAGTCCATCCTTTCGCTGCTGTGCTTCCCCTTTTTATCGCCCCGGCCATCTTTTTTCTGGGGCGCCGGGCCTCCCGAGGGGGGCCCCGGGGGAGAAGCCTCTTTCTGGAGCTCCTGGCCGCCGGAAGCGGCAGGGAGATTTTGGCGCTGGCGGCGGTTTCCGCCGCTGTGACGGCCTCCCGGCTGGGGTACCGCGCCGGGGAGTTGCTTTTGCTCCTGGCGGCGGGAGCCGCCGTTCTCCAACTCTCCCTGGAGTTGGCCCGGGAGTGGCTTCAGTGCCTGGTGCGGCCCCTTCCCGCGGAAAGGGTGCTGGCGGCCCTGGGCAGGCGCTGGCGAAAGGAGGTGCCGGGAGTGATTCCCGGGCGGCTGGAGGCCTTCCCCCGGGAGGGCTTCCTGCAGATTAACGTACATATCCTCGGCGATTCGGGGAAGGAGCAGGAGGGAGGCCGGGAGGAGGAGCTGGCAATTATTTTAAAAAGGAGCCTGGGGGAACTGGACCGGCCCGGGATTCGGCTGGTCCCGGTGAAGGAGGCCGGGGAAGGAAAGCCCTATATTTACCGCCTTTTTCATTCGTGATATAATATGGAAAACAGCCGCCGGAAATAAGGGAGGGAAAAATTTTGAAGCATATTCGGACCATCAGCAAGGGTGTCAGCGGCCGCCGGGAGCAGGGCGGATGCCGGGAGTGCCCCACCTCGTGCCAGTCGGCTTGCAAGACCTCCTGCACCGTGGGCAACCAGGTCTGCCGCCAGGAGATTCTAAAAAAGTAGCCCCCGGGCTGCTTTTTTAAACTTGGTCGAGAAATTGTCCACTCTGCATCTCTTCAAGCTAAAAGATAAATACCTGGCCCTGGACGTGGAAAGCGGCGCCCTGCACCAGTGCGACGAGGTATCTTTTCGCCTCCTGGAGCTCATGGAGGCGGGACGCACCGGCGCCGAGGCCGCTTCCCTCCTGGCCCCGGAGCTGGGGGAGAGAGAAGTCCAGGAAGCCCTGGGGGAGATCGAGCAGTTAAAGGAGCAAGGCCTGCTCTGGAGCGAAAAGGACGTCCTGCCGGAGAACGGGGAGCCCCTGGTGAAGGCTCTCTGCCTTTTTATTACCGATCAATGCAACCTGGGCTGCCGCTACTGCTTCGTCCCGCCCGGGGCCCGGCATATGAGCGCCGCCGTGGGGAAGGCGGCGGTGGATTTCCTCCTGGAGCAGTCGGGCCCGCGCCGGCACTGCGAGATCGACTATTTCGGCGGGGAGCCGCTGCTTAACTGGGAGACGGTAATGGAGGTCACCGCTTACGCCCGGGAGGAGGGCCGGCGCCGGGGGAAGGAGATTGCCTTTACCCTGACCACCAACGGTCTTCTCCTGGAGGCGCCGGTCAGGGAGTACCTGGCCCGGGAGAATTTTGCCGTAGTGCTCAGCCTGGATGGGCGGCCGGAGATCCACAACGCCATGCGCCCCCGCCGGGGAGGCGGGGAGAGCTACCGGCAGGTGCTGCGCAACCTGCAGGAGTATGTGGCCCTGGATCCCCCGGGGGGCTACTATATCCGGGGGACCTATACCCGCCGGAATCTTGATTTCCTGGAAGATATTCGCCATATATACCAGCAGGGCTTCCGTTTCATCTCCCTGGAACCGGTGGTCGCCCCGGAAGAGATGGAGCATGCCCTCTCCCGGGAGGACCTGCCCCGCCTGCGGGAGCAGTACCTGGCCTTGACGGAGTTTTGCCTGGAGTGTGCCCGGAAAGGGGATCCCTTTCTCTTTTTCCATTTTGCCGTGAACCTGGACCAGGGGCCCTGCGTCTACAAGCGCCTCTCCGGCTGCGGAGCCGGGAGGGAGTACCTGGCCGTGGCCGCCGACGGCTCTCTCTACCCTTGCCACCAGTTTGTAGGCCGCCCAGAGTTTAAACTGGGGCATCTCCTGGAGCGGCCTCCCCTGGACCGGACCCGGATGGAGTCCTTTCCCGCCGCCGGACCCCACCGGGGGAAGTGCCGCCAGTGCTGGGCCCGCTATCACTGCGGCGGAGGCTGCCAGGCGGCCGCCTTTTTGAACGGGAATCCTGAAGAACCGTATGCCCTGGAGTGCGCCCTGCAGAAGATCCGCCTGGAGTGCGCCCTGTACCTGCAGGCTTCCCTGGGAGATTAAGGGGTGATTCCTTTTGGACCTGATTAGCTATGGCTGGCAGGAGAAGATGCGCCGGGAGGGTCCCCTGGCCTACCGCATGCGGCCCCGCAGCCTGGGGGAGTTGGTGGGCCAGGAGAAGATCCTGGGAGAGGGGAAGCCCCTGCAGCGGATGATTGCCGGGGGGAAGCTGGTTTCCCTGCTCCTCTACGGCCCACCCGGAACGGGCAAAACCAGCCTGGCCCGCATTATAGCCGCCGCATCCGGGGCTCATTTTGTCCAGCTTAACGCTGTCGCCGCGGGAGTTAAGGAGATCCGGGAAGAGATCGCCAGGGCCCGGGAGCGCTGGGCCACCGGCGGCGGGCGCACCATCCTTTTCATCGACGAGATCCACCGCTTTAACAAGTCCCAGCAGGATGCCCTCCTGGCTGCGGTGGAGGAAGGAACGGTTATCCTCATCGGCGCCACTACGGAGAACCCCTTTTTCTATATCAACGCCCCCCTGCTTTCCCGGACCCGCCTGGTGGTATTTGAAAAAATTGGGCGGGAAGATATCCGGCGGCTCCTGGAGAGGGCCCTGGAGGACAAGGAGCGCGGCCTGGGAGAGCTGTCTGTGGAGGCAGACCCCAGGGCCCTGGATTACCTGGCCGATCTGGCTGAAGGCGACGCCCGGGTGGCTTTGAATGCCCTGGAGACGGCGGTGCTTTCCGCCGGAAGCGGCCGGGAAAAGATCCGGCTCTCCCTCCCCCTGGTCCAGGAAGTTTTGCCGGGGCGCCCCCTGGAATACGACCGGGAGGGGGACAGCCACTATGACATGGCCTCGGCCTTGATCAAGTCCATTCGCGGCTCCGATCCTGACGCCGCTCTCTACTGGATGTCCCGCATGCTCCAGGGAGGCGAGGATCCCCTGTTCATCGCCCGCCGCCTGATCATCAGCGCCGCCGAGGATGTGGGCAATGCCGACCCCCGGGCCCTGCCCCTGGCCGTGGCGGCGGCCCAGGCGGTGCAGTTTATCGGCATGCCCGAGGGGCGCATACCCCTGGCCCAGGCCGCTGCCTACCTGGCGTCGGCCCCCAAAAGCAACGCCGCCTACCTGGCGCTGGAAGAGGCCCTGGCCGAGGTGGAGCGGAGCGGGAACCAGCCGGTACCTTCCCACCTGCGGGATGGAAGCTACCGGGGCGCCGCCCGCCTGGGGCGCGGCCGCGGCTACCTTTACCCCCACGACTACCCGGGCCACTACGTTCCCCAGCTCTATCTTCCCGAAGCGCTGAAGGACAAGCGCTTCTACCGCCCCACGGAACAGGGCTTTGAGAAGCAGATTCGGGAGCGGCTGCAAAGGCTTCGCTCCCGGGGGAGTGCCGGCGATGAGTAGAGACTGCTACTATGTTCCCCGGAAGCCCGTCCGGGCCCGCATCGCCGTGGGTGCCTGCCGCTTCATCGGCACCCTGGCCCCTGTGAGCGGGGAGGAAGAGGCCCAGGAGCTTATCCAGGCCGTCCGGAAAGAGTTTCCCGATGCCACTCACCATGCTTACGCCCTTTCCATCGGCTGCGGTGCCTCCCTCATCGAACGCTGCCATGACGACGGGGAGCCGGCCCTGACCGCCGGGGCGCCCATGCTCCAGGTTTTTAAGGGGGCCGGCCTTTCCGACCTGGTCATGGTGGGCACCCGCTACTTCGGGGGGGTAAAGCTGGGGATCGGCGGCCTGACCCGGGCGTACTCCGCCTGTGCCCGGGCCTGCCTGGAGCAGGCAGAGCTGGCGGAGAAGGAGAAGCGCTTCAAGTTTAACCTGGCGGTCGGCTACGAGCACCTGGGGGCGGTACTCCGCTACCTGGAAGGGTGCGGCGGGGGAATAATAGGAATTGAGTACGGGGAGCAGGCGGCGGTCACCGCTACCCTGCCCCATGACCGGGCGGAGAAGGCCCGGGCCGATTTCCTGGAGTTGACCCGGGGCCAGGGCTGCTGGAAAGTACTGGAGGAAGAGGTATGGGTGCTAAGGGAAGAGTAGTGGTCGCCATGAGCGGCGGGGTGGACAGCTCCGTGGCCGCCGCTCTTTTAAAGGAAGAGGGCTGGGAGGTGCTGGGGGTTACCCTGCGCCTCTGGGAAGATACGGCCGGCGGCGGGGAGCAGTCGCCGGAAAGGGGCAAGTTCGCGAAGGCCATCCAGGATGCCCGCGGGGTGGCCCGCTCCCTGGCTATCCCCCACTACGTGGTGGACCGGCGGGAGCCCTTCCGGGAGACGGTGGTGGACTACTTTGCCCGGGAGTACGCCCGGGGCTGTACCCCCAACCCCTGCGTCCTCTGCAACCGGAAGATAAAGTTTGCCGCCCTGCTGGAGAAGGCGAGGGAGTTGGGGGCGGATTATATTGCCACGGGGCACTATGCCCGGGTGGAGTTCTCCCCGGAAAGAGGGCGCTATCTGCTCAAGAAAGGGGTGAGCCGGGAGAAGGACCAGTCCTACATGCTCTACAATCTCTCCCAGGAGCAGCTGGCCCGCTGCCTATTTCCCCTGGGGGGGATGACCAAGACCCAGGTGCGGCGGAAGGCGGAGATGCTGGGCCTGGCTGTCGCCGGCAAAAAGGAGAGCCAGGAGATCTGCTTCATCGCCGACGGCGACTACCGGAGCTTTCTTGGCCGCTGCGGGATCCGGGGGCGGCCCGGTCCCATCCTCCATGTTTCGGGGAGGCGGCTGGGGACCCACCGGGGGATCCCCTTCTATACCGTGGGCCAGCGCCGGGGGCTGGGCATAACCTGGCCGCACCCCCTCTACGTGCTGGAGATCCGGCCCCAGGAGAACCTAATCGTGGTGGGGGAACGGGAGGCGCTGTACCGCCGGGGAGCCCGGGTCCGGAGGCTAAACCTGATCAGCATCTCCGCCCTGGAGGGGCCGGAACGGGTGAAGGCCAAAATTCGCTATCGCGCTCCCGAAGTGGAGGCCCTCTTGAAGCCGGCGGAGAGCGGGGAGGGAGGTGAGGTCTGCTTTGCGGAGCCCCAGCCGGCGGTAACCCCGGGCCAGGCGGCGGTATTTTACCAGGAGGACCTGGTCCTGGGCGGGGGCACCATTGTCCAGGCCTTTTAGGTATGCTATTTACTATTTCTGGATAACCTAAGTTTAAAAGGGTTTTCCGGAAGCAGGTGCAGAAAAGTGCAGTGCCCCCTGTGCAAAAGCCGGGATACGGGAAAGATAGGCAGCAACCAGTACTACTGCTGGCAGTGCCTGATGGAGTTCAAGGCCAGTTCCCAGCAGACGGGGAAGATGTACTTTGTGGAAGAAGACGGCTCCCTGGTTCCCGTATCCTTCAAGGAAGAGGCATAAAGAGGCAGGATCCTTGCTCCCCGGCAGGCTTCGGTCGCCATGGCCGGGAGAGAGTCTTTTGGGCCGGATTCCCAGGGACGTTCCCTCCAGCCCGGAAAGGGGCGGGATAACCCTGCGCTGCTCCGGGGCTGGGCCGGGCCCCGATCCCGGGCGGCGGCCGGGGAAAAAATAATTTGCCGGCGCTCTCCATATAGTAATAGGGGACTTACCAGGGGGCTCTTTTCCAGAGAGGAGACCCGGGCCGTATATGGAGGGGTGCGGTAAATGGGGAACGGTTTCTCCCGCTGGCCGGTCCGGCAGGCCGGAGTGTACATCGGCACCGGCATTCTAGTGCTGCTGCTGATTATCGGCCTGATCCGGGTCAGGCATGCCCTCCTGATGGTCTTGAACCCTTTCCTGGTGGCCCTAATCCTGGCCTACCTCCTGGCTCCCCTGGTAAACATTGTCGAGAAGAGGGAAGTATCCCGGTCAGCGGCCATCCTGCTAGTCTTCCTGGTGATCGCCTTACTGGTCTTTGTGTTCTCCGTCCGGGTGGTCCCCCCCTTCCTGGAGGATCTCCAGAGGCTGGTTCAGCAGATCCCCGCCTACAACCGGGCCCTCCAGGAATTTTTCAGCCATATTCAGCAGGATTACCAGCGGTTCAATTTGCCGCCTTATTGCACCGGGCTCATAGAAGACGGCATCGCCGGGCTGGAGAGAGCCTTTGTCCAGCAGTTGCAGAGGTCCCACCTGTTTGTTTTAAACCTGTTTCAGCGGGTCGCCCTCCTGCTGCTGGTTCCCGTCCTCACCTTTTATTTCCTGCGGGATGAAAAATCCTTGAAGGGGGCTCTCTACCGGATGGTCCCGCGCCGCTACCGTCCCTTTTATCTGGAGCTGTGCAAGGATATCGACCGGGCTCTGGGCTCCTATGTCCGGGGGGTGCTGCTGGTAAGCCTGGTGGTGGGGATTTTAAGCTATGTGGGGCTGCTGGTCCTAAAGATCGACTTTCCCCTGGTCTTTGCTTTCATCTTGGGGATTACCAACCTGATTCCCTACGTGGGCCCAATCATCGGCTCCGTGCCCGTACTCCTGGTAGCCCTGCTCAGTTCTCCGGGCCTGGCTTTCAAGGTGCTCTTGATGATTGTCATCATCCAGCAGCTGGAGTCCCAGCTGGTGGCCCCCATCATTATCGGGCGGAGCACCGGGATGCACCCCCTGGCCGTTATCCTGGCCCTCTTGTTAGGGGGAACCATCTTCGGCTTTGCTGGGCTGATCCTGGCTCTTCCCGCGGCCATCGCCCTGCAGATCACCGCCCGCCACCTGCTGCGGCTGTGGCAGCAGGCTTAAGCTGCGGTGGGGGGCCGGCTGGAGCGCTTTTAATTGACATAGCAATATTTGAAAAGATATAATTGTTGTGATACTCGCGAGGAGGTTCACCTTTGATGCGGAGCAGTGAAATTAGATCTCTTTTCTTGGACTTTTTTCGCCGGAAAGGGCACCTGGTTTTGCCCAGCTTTTCTTTAATCCCCAAGGACGATCCCACGCTGCTTTTAATTGGAGCGGGGATGGCTCCCTTGAAGCCCTACTTTACCGGGGAAAGCAAGCCCCCCCATCCGCGGGTGGCCACCTGCCAGAAGTGCGTCCGCACCCCCGATATCGAGCGGGTGGGCTACACCGGGCGCCACGCCATCTTTTTTGAAATGCTGGGCAATTTTTCTTTTGGCGATTATTTCAAGGAAGAGGCCATCACCTGGGCCTGGGAGCTGGTGCGGGAAGGCTTCCGAATGCCCCGGGAAAAGCTCTGGATCAGCGTTTATGAAGAGGACCAGGAAGCCTATCGCATCTGGCGGGAAAAGATCGGGGTTCCCGACGAACGCATTGTCCGGCTGGGCAAGGAGAGCAATTTCTGGGAGATCGGTACCGGTCCCTGCGGCCCCTGTTCGGAGATCTACTTCGACCTGGGGCCGGAAATCGGCTGCTCCCGGGAGGACTGTGCTCCGGGCTGCGACTGCGACCGCTACCTGGAGATCTGGAACCTGGTCTTTACCGAATTTTACCGCGAGGCCGACGGCGGGCTCACCCCCTTGAAACAGAAGAACATCGACACGGGAGCCGGGCTGGAGAGGCTGGCCATGGCCCTGCAGGGGGCAGCCTCCCTGTACGAGATCGATCTGGTCCGGCCCCTTTATGAATATTTCTCCGCCAAGGTTGCCCCCGGGCATCGGGAGGAAGCCCCCCTGCGCATCGTTGCCGAGCACAGCCGGGGCACGGTTTTTTTAATTGCCGACGGGGTGCTCCCCTCCAACGAGGGGCGCGGCTATGTCTTGCGCCGGCTGCTGCGGCGGGCGATCCGCTTCGGGCGCCTCCTGGGGATGGGCGACTATTTTCTTTCCCAGGCGGTCCCCCTGGTGGTGGACCTGATGGGGGATGCTTATCCCGAGCTAAGGCAGCGGCAGGATTACATCATCCAGATTATAAAAACGGAAGAGAGCCGCTTTTACGAAACCCTCTCCCAGGGGATGGCCATCCTGGAAGGCTACCTGGAAGAGCTGCGGGCACGGGAGAGCAAAGTTCTGCCGGGCGAGTGGGCCTTTAAGCTGTACGATACCTACGGATTCCCTCTGGACCTGACCAGGGAGATCGTGGCCGAGAAAGGTTTTGCCGTGGACGAGGAATCTTTTAAGCGGCACCTGGCCGGACAGCAGGACCGGGCCCGGGCCGCCCGGGCCCAGCTGGAGCTGGGGGATAAAAAGCGCTATGCCCCGGCGGGCAAAGAGCCTACGGTCTTCGACGGCTATAGTACCCTGGAGGGAGAAGGACGGATCAAGCTCCTGCTGGTGGACGGCCAAAGGAAAAAGGAAGCGGCGGCGGGGGATAAGGTGGAAGTGATCCTGGACCGGACGCCCTTCTATGCGGAAGCCGGCGGCCAGGTGGGGGATGCCGGGATTCTCAGTACCGCTGGGGGATTGATGGTCGTGGAGCGGACAAGCTCCACCCCCGGCGGGCAGATCATTCACCGGGGTACCGTGGAAAAGGGGAAGATAATGGAAAAAGATACCGTCAGGGCCCGGGTTGACGCGGAGCGGCGGCAGGCGGTGAGCCGCAGCCATACCGCCACTCACCTGCTGCACAAGACCCTTAGGGAGCTCCTGGGCGAGCATGTCAACCAGGCCGGCTCCCTGGTGGCTCCAGACCGGCTGCGCTTCGATTTCACCCATTTTGCCCCTCTCTCCCCCGGGGAGCTGAAAGAGCTGGAGGAGCGCATGAACCGTTTGATCCTGGCCAACATCCCCGTGGCTGTGGAGTATACCAGCCTGGAGGAGGCCCAAAAAAGGGGAGCCACAGCCCTCTTTGCCGAAAAATATGACCGGGAGGCGGTGCGGGTGGTCTCCATCGGGGAGTACAGCATGGAGCTGTGCGGCGGGACCCACCTGCGGAGCACCGCCGAGATCGGCTTGTTCAAGGTGATTGCCGAGGAGGGGATCGGCTCCGGGGTGCGGCGCATCGAAGCGGCTACGGGAATGGAGTCCTACCAACTGATCCGGGAGGAGGGCCGCCGACTGGAGAAGGTGGCCGGCATGCTCCAGGTGCCGGCGGCGAAGCTGGAGCGCAAGCTGGAGGAGCTGCTCCAGGAGAACCGGCAGCTTCAGAAAAGCTGCCAGGAGATGAAGCAGCAGCTGTCCCTGCTGGAAGTGGGGGAACTGGCCAAGAAGGCCGTCAACGTTGACGGGGTCAAGGTCCTCAGTGCGGCGGTCTCCGCCGCCGGTGCCGAGGAACTGAGGCTGATGGCCGATGAGCTAAAGAAGCGGCTGGCTCCGGCGGTGGTGGTTCTGGGCACGGTCCAGGGGGGGAAGGTGCTGCTGGTAGGCGCCGTTACACCGGACCTGGTTAAACGCGGCTACGATGCCCGTCCGGTGATCTCCGCCCTGGCGCGCCTGGTGGGGGGCGGGGGCGGCGGACGCCCGGAAATGGCCCAGGCCGGCGGGAAAAATCCCGCCGCCCTGGAGGCGGCCCTGGGCTCCGTGGAGAAGCTGATACGCGAGGGAAAGGCCGTTTCTAAGGAACATAACTAAACAAGCTGGCAGGGGGTATGATTTTGGACGAGAATCATAATCATGAGGAGACGGTGCTTTTCAAGGTTAACCCGGAGGATGAAGAGAACAAGGCCCGGGCCATTTTGCTGAAGGTGTACCAGGCGCTAAAGGAGAAGGGCTACAACCCCCTCAACCAACTGGTGGGCTACCTTATCTCCGGCGATCCCGCTTACATTACCAGCCACCGCAATGCCCGCAGTCTGATCCGGCAGGTGGAGCGGGACGAATTAATTGAGGAGCTGGTAGACAGCTATCTAAAACAAGCGGAAGCGGACCGGTCTTAAGGTGGAGTACCGCGAACTGGGCCAAAGCGGCCTGAGAGTATCCCGTCTTTGCTTCGGCTCCTTGACCATGGGGCCCCTGCAGAAAAATCTCTCCCTGGAAGAAGGGGCGCGGCTGCTGCGGCGGGCCTTGGAGGGGGGAGTCAATTTTATTGATACCGCCGAGCTGTACCAAAATTATTCCTATCTGGCCCGGGCTCTTAAAGGCTGGAGCGGGGATGTAGTTATCGCCACGAAAACCTACGCCTACAGCCGGCAGCAGGCGGAAGCCAGCTTGGAAAAAGCCCGCCGCGCCCTGAACCGGGAGGTGGTGGAGATCATGCTCCTCCATGAGCAGGAATCGCCGCTGACCCTTAAGGGGCACCGGGAGGCCCTGGACTACCTGCAGGAGGCCAAGGATAAGGGACTGATTCGGGCCCTGGGCTTTTCCACCCATCACGTGGCCGCGGTGAAGGCGGCGGCGGAGATGGAGGGGATCGACGTGATCCACCCCCTGCTCAACATGCGGGGCTGGGGCATCCGTGACGGGAAGCTTGAGGATATGCTGGAGGCCATAGCGGCCGCCAGGAGCCGGGGAATCGGCATCTACGCCATGAAGTCCCTGGCCGGGGGGCATTTAATAAACCGGGCGGCGGAAGCCCTGGCTTTTGTAAAAAACCTGGCCGCTGTGGATGCGGTGGCGGTGGGCATGGGCAGTCTTGCGGAGCTGGAATACAACCTGGCTTTTTTCAGCGGCCGCCTCGTCCCCCATGGGGTGGGCGGCCTGGGAAAACAGGTTCGGAAGCTGCATTTTTTGCCGGAAGAAGGATGCCAGGGCTGCCGGCAGTGCCTCCAGGCCTGCCCCCAGGAGGCCCTGGAGTGGCGGGAAGGGAGGCCGGCAGTCAGGGAGGAAGAATGTATCCTCTGCGGCTATTGCGGCGCCCACTGCCCCAACCTTTGCTGGCGCATTTTTTAATGAGGGGGAGAGCATGCGCATTCTCGCCCTGGACCTGGGAGAAAAACGCATCGGCGTGGCCCTCTCGGACGCCCTGGGCTTAACGGCCCAGGGCCTGGAAGTAATTAGCTATACCCGGCCGGAGCAGGCCCTTTCCCGGCTGGAGGAGATCTGCCGGGAGTACCTGGTGGAGCGCATTGTGGTGGGCCTGCCCCTAAATATGGACGGCAGCAGGGGGGAGGCCGCCCGCCGGGCGGAGGCCTTTGCCGCCAAAATCCGGCAGGCCCTGGGCCTTCCGGTCTCTTTTATGGACGAGCGGCTCAGCACGGCGGCGGCGGAAAAGACCCTTTTGGAGGCGGATGTGAGCCGCCGGAAGCGAAAACAGGTCAGGGATAAGCTGGCCGCTGTCTTGATCCTGGAGGCGTACCTGGAAGCCCGCCGCCGGGAGGGTTGATAATTTGCCCCGATCCAGGGGAAAATGAAGGCAGTACCCAATAAATTATCATAAAACGGGGTGTTCTGATTGAAGGAAAACGGAGAAGAGAGGCCCAGTATCATTACCCTGATTGACGAAGACGGAGGCGAACACGAATTTGAGGTGCTGGATGTCTTCCCGGTAGATGCCAAGCGCTACGCCATCCTGGTTCCGGTGGAGGATAATCATGCCGGGACAGGGGAGAGGGGAGACGAAGAGGAGGCCGATGCCGAGGAGTACGAGCGGGCTTACATATTCCGGATTGAAGAGGTGGAAGGAGAGGAGAGCCTGGTAGAGGTGGAAGAAGAAGAGGAATGGAACCGGGTGGCCCGGGAATGGGAGCTGCGCATGCAGGAACTGGAGGAAGACGGCGAGTAGAGACCCTGGCGGCTGAAGGTGGTGGAAACAGATGAAGCAGATTCTTGCCAAGCGGACCCTGATCTGGTCGGGCGGAGCCTTGCTGATCCTGGTGGTGGCCCTGGCCTCGGCCCTTTTGGCCTACTACTGCATGCTGCTGCCCGTGAACCGGGAGGGGTCCGGGGAGATAATTACCGTTGAAATACCCGATGGAGCGTCCACCAGCCAGATTGCCCAGCTGCTCTCGGAGCGGGGAGTTATTCGCAGCCCCTTGATCTTTCGCCTCTACTCCCGCTGGAACGGCCTCGACACCAAGTTTATCGCCGGAGAGTACCGCCTCAGCCCCTCCATGGAGTTGAAGGAGATCGCCGGGATTATCGCCCGGGGCGACGTTTACCGGGAGACCTGCTGGTTCACCGTTCCCGAAGGCTTTACTGTGGAGCAGATTGCGGACCTGCTCCAGGAAAAGGGCCTGGGAGATGGGGAGCAATTCCTGGAGCTGGCGGCCCGGCCCGGCGATGAACTGACGGCCCGGTTCTCCTTCTTAAAAGAAGCCGGGAAAAATCCCGAAGTAAACTATGTTCTTGAGGGGTATCTCTTCCCCGATACCTACGAGGTGGAGAAGGGGGCCGCCCTGGAGGAGATCGTCGGCCTCATGCTGAACCGCTTTGCCAAGATCTTTAGCCCTCAGTGGCAGGAACGGGCCGGAGAACTGGGCCTGAGCGTGCACCAGGCGGTGACCCTGGCCTCCATTATCGAGCGGGAAGCGGTGGTGGCCCACGAGCGGGAGCGGATCGCCTCCGTGTTCCATAACCGCCTGGCCAAGAATTATCCCCTGGAATCTTGCGCCACCGTACAGTATGCCCTGGGGGAGGTCAAGCCGGTGCTCACCACCAGGGACCTGGAGCATCCCTCCCCGTACAACACCTACCGGCGAAGCGGCTTGCCCCCCGGACCCATCGCCTCTCCCGGAAAGGACTCTTTAAGGGCGGCCCTGTACCCGGAGGAGAGCGACTACTTCTTCTTCGTGGCCAAGCAGGACGGCTCGGGGGAACACTATTTCAGCCGCACGCTCAGCGAACACGAGGCCTACAAGCGCCGGGCGGAAGCCGGGCAGTAAATCCGTATAAAAGAGAGAGTCCCGGCTCTTCGGTGTCCGCCTGGCTCTAAAACCGCATAAAATCAGCCCTCCCGGGAGAAGAATGTACCCCGGGAGGGTTTCTTTTGAGCCGCCTTATTTGCCAGCGAAGAATTGCCTGGCTGCTGCTTCTCCTGAGCTGCATCTTTCTCTTTTTGGTAGGGAAGCTGGTAAAAATACAGCTCTTTCGAAGCGCAGAGTTGACCGAGTTGGCGGTTCAGCAGCGGGCCCGGGGGCTGAATTTTTTTGACGGGCGGGGGGATATCCAGGACCGCCACGGGGACTCCCTCCTGGACAGCCGGCAGGAGTTGGGGCTGGTGGCCTTCCCCGGCCTGTACCGGGGCTGGGAGGAGGAGTTGCTGCGCCTCTTCCCCGACCTGCCGGAGCTGGACCGGCTAAAGAATCCTCCCGACGGACCCTACCCTTTCTGGTTGACCTCTTCCCTGGCTCGCCCCCACCCGGCCCTGGAGGGATCCGTGCCGGGACTGGTTCCCCTTCTGAACCGGCAGCGCTACGGCCCGGAGGCCCTGGCTTCCCACCTGGTGGGCTACCTGAACGAAAGCCAGGGGAGGGGGGTCAGCGGTATCGAGGGGGCTTTCGACGGGGAGCTCTCCCGGGGACAGGAGGCGCTTCTCTCCGCCGTGGTTGACGGGCGGGACCGCCTGGTGCCCGGCCTGGGCTACCGGCTGCGCCGGTCCAGGGATGCTTCCTCCAACGTGGTCCTCTCCCTGGACGGCCCTTTGCAAAAAGAGCTGGAGGCCATCCTGGATCGCCATCTCCGCCGGGGGGCGGCGGTGGTCATGGATCCCTGGAACGGCGACCTCCTGGCCCTGGCCAGCCGCCCCAACTTCCAGGCGCACAAGCTGGCCGATTACCTGGACCAGGACCAGCAAGCGCTAATCAACCGGGCCCTTTGGGAGTATCAGCCCGGTTCCCTCTTCAAGATCGTGGTGGCGGCCGCCGCCCTGGAAGAGAAGCTGGTGGACCTCTTCGACAAGTTTTACTGCCCCGGCGGCATTACCGTGGAGGGCCTCTTTATACCCTGCTCCCGGCTGCACCGCGGCGAAGAGATTACCCTGGTGGAGGCCTTCGCCCACTCCTGCAATACCGTCTTTATCCAGCTGGCTCTCCGGCTGGGCCCGGAAAAGATTATCGCCTTGGCGGAAAACCTGGGATTGGGCCGCCCCACAGGAATACCCGTGGAGGAGCGGCCCGGCAGCCTCCCTTCCAGAGAGGATCTCGCCTCCCCCCGCTGCCTGGCCAACATGGCCCTGGGCCAGGGGGAGGTGATGACCAGCCCCCTGCAAATGGCGGTAGTGGTCTCCGCCGTGGCCAACGGGGGGCGCCGGGTGCAGCCGCGGCTGGTGCTGGCCCTCACCGACGACTCCGGGCGCCGGACCAGGAATTACCTCCCCCGCCGGGGGGAATACGTTTTCTCCCCGGCCACCGCCCACCGGCTCAAGTACCTGATGCAGGCGGTGGTGGAGCAGGGCACGGCCAGGTCCGTCTCCCTCCCCGGGGAGCCGGTGGGGGCCAAAACGGGGACCGCCCAGAGCGGGAGAGTAACGGGGGAGGGGCGGGAGATCCTCAATTACTGGATCGCCGGCCTCTATCCCCTGGATCAAGCCCGGGCGGTGATTGTGGTCTTTGCCGACGAACTGAAGGAGGGGACGGTCCAGGAAGTCTTCGGGAAGGTGGTGCAAGCTTTGAGCCGCTCTTCCTTGTGGGCCAAACGGTAAAAACAGGGGCTGCTCCCCCCGGGAGCAGCCCCTGTGTCTTTGGCCAGATAAAAACGCCTATTTTACCTTGCTGGATTCGCTCTTGTTAACCCACAGGGCAAAGATCATGGCCAGGACCATGACGGCGCGGACGGGCTTGAAGATCACGTTCCAGATTTGAGCAGCCGTGGAGACCCGCGGATTCTCCGGCAGCCCGTAGCTGGAGGGCGCATCTCCCAGCACGTACATGACTCCCAGGCCGTCCAGCTCCTCCAGGCCGTAAATCCGCGCCTTAACGTTGCCGGCCTTCTTCAGTTCCTCCAGGCGCTTTTCCGCCTGAGCGATCATTTCTCTCCGTTCACCGAAGCTGATGGCTCCCGTGGGGCAAGTCTTGGCACAAGCGGGGATCAGCCCGTTGGTGATGCGGTCGTAGCATAGAGTACACTTGCGGGCAACATTGGCCGCCCGGTCAAAGCCGATGACGTTGAAAGTACAGTTGGCGGCGCAATAGTTGCAGCCGATGCAGCGCCTGGGGTCGATCTTTACCGTCCCGTACTCGGTATGGCTTATGGCGTTGGCCGGGCAGACCTTGATGCAAGCCGCGTCGGTGCAGTGCACGCAGCCATGCTTGGCAAAGAGCCAGCGCACATTTCCGTTCTCGTCTTCCTGCTCCCGGAAAACGATTTTAGTCCAGGTTACCGGAGAGAAGCGGGGCGGGTTTTCATAGTCTCCCGTGAACTCGGTATCTTCGGCAGGAAGCTGGTTCCACTGCTTGCAAGCCACTTGGCAGGCCCGGCAGCCAATACACTTGGTAGTGTCTATAAGCTTGGTTGCTTTCATCCCTTATCCCACCTTCCTTATGTTGCACAGGAATGCCTTCGATTCGGGGATTGTGGTGTTGGCGTCCCCGACGGAAGGGCTCAGGTCATTGGTAATCGCACCTTTGCGCATACCGCAGTATCCCCAGTGGAAGGGCATTCCGACAACGTGTACTTGCTTCCCGTTGACGGTCATCGGCTTAAGCCGCTTGGTCACACAGGCCTTGGCCTTGATGGATTTCTGCTCCCCGTTTTTCAGGAGGCGCTTGCTTTCCACCAGCACCGTTTCGCCGTTTTTAATATTCAGTTCAATGGCCAGTTCTTCGCTGATCTCGATGAACAGCTCCGGCATGGTTTCATTCAACCAGGGCATGTTCCGGGTCATAATCCCGGACTGGTAATGCTCCGTTATCCGGTAGGTGCTCATGATGTACGGGTACTTGCTCCGCTCTTCTTCCGTTTCCGCCAGGTGGCCCTCATACCAGCGCTGGCTGACGGGGTTGAAGGTGGCCTTGGGATAGAGCAGGTTGGGTACCGGGCTTTCCGCCGGTTCGAAATGAGCCGGGAAAGGACCGTCAACCATACCGTTGGAGAAGAAGCGAGCCTGGCCTTCCGGCAGCATGATATAGGGGAACCGGGCTGCTTCCTCGAAGGACCAGGCACCGGGCCAGTCGGGAATATCCAGGTTTTTAACCAGCTTGCCCTCTTCGTCCCACCAGAACACCTGCAGCTCCGGGTTCCAGGGGTTCCCCTGGAGGTCGGCGGAGCAGCGGTTATAGACGATGCGCCGGTTCAAGGGCCAGGCGAAAGACCAGCCCAGGTTGGAGCCGATGCCTTCCGTCTCCTTGATCCGGCTCTGGCAGGCCGGGTTCTCGTCATTGTTATAGTACCCGCTGAAGAGCCAGTTGCCGCAGGCGGTGGAACCGTCATCCTTCAGGCCGACGAAATTGGTTACATACTGGCCGTCGGCCACGGTGTAGCCGTTGATCTCCTTGCAGACCTTGGCGATATCCACCCGGCCGTCCTCACCCTCGTAGTCCCACTTCAGCTTGGTGATGGGATCGGGGAAAGTGGCATTGGGATCGGCGGCATACAGTTCCTGCAGCTTTTTAAAGAGCTCGTAAGCAATTTGGAGATCCGCCTTGCATTCGCCGGGAGCGTCCTGGGCTTTCCACTGCCACTGGATCCAGCGGCCGCTGTTGGCCTTGGTTCCTTCCCGTTCAAAGGAAGCGGTGGCGGGCAGCAGGAAGACCTCCGTCTGGATCTCTTTCGGGTTGGCCCCCGCTTCTTTTTTCCAGAAACTTGCCGTTTCATTCTCAAAGATGTCCACGGAGACCAGCCAATCCAGCTTGCTCTGGTAGCTGCGCTTGGCCGCCGCCGAGGGGCCGGTGACCGCCGGGTTGTCAGCCCAGCAGATCAACCCCTTGATTTCCCCTTCGCCCATGTACTTGTACAAGCCGATATGGGAGTGATCCCGGTGGTCCAGCTTGGGCAGGTAGTCGTAGCAGAAGTCGTTGTCGGCGGTGGCATGTTCGCCCCAGAAGGCTTTCAGCATGCTGATCAGGTACTTGGGCTTGTTGGACCACCAGCACGGGGGAGCGGGAGTCTCTTTTTCAATGTAATCCGCCAGGGTGGGGTGCGAGGCGGCCTTGGGGGCGGAAAGGTAGCCCGGAATAATGTGGTAGAGAATAGCCATGTCTGTGGAACCCTGCACGTTGGATTGGCCCCGCTGGGCGTTGACTCCGCCTCCGGGAATACCCATGTTCCCCAACAGCAGCTGGACTATGGCGCAGGCCCGCACGTTCTGGGAGCCGTGGGTGAACTGGGTGATCCCCATGGCGTACAAGATATTGCCGGCTTTACCGGGTTTTCCCGTGGAAGCATAAAGCCGGTAGGACTCTTCCAGGATATCTTTGGGGCACCCGGTAATTTTGCTGACGGTATCCAAGGTGTACTTGGCATAGAATTTTTTCATCAACTGGAACACGCACTGCGGGTTTTCCAGGGAAGGGTCCTTCAACGGGTTGCCGGCGCTGTCCGTCTGGTAGCTCCAGCTGGACCGGTCGTACTTCTTGGCGTTGCGGTCGGGATCATCCTGGATGCCGGAAAAGAGCCCCGTTTCCTCGTCAAAATCGTACTCCTCGCTAACCAGGTACGCGGCGTTGGTGTAGCTGAGGACATATTCCTTGTGGTAAAGCTCGTTTTCCAGGACATAGTTGATCAAGCCGCCCAGGTAGGCGATATTGGTGCCCGGGCGGATGGGGACGTAAAGATCGGCTACCGCTGCCGTCCGGGTAATCCGCGGGTCCACGACGATGAGTTTTGCTCCCCTGGTCTCCCGGGCTTTTTCAATCCATTTCATGGAGATGGGGTGGTTCTCCGCGGTGTTCCCGCCGATGTTCATAAACACATCACTGTTCCGGTAATCGATCCAGTGATTGGTCATGCAGCCTCTTCCAAACGTGGCGCCAAGACCGGCGACCGTGGAAGAGTGTCAGAGGCGGGCGCAGTGATCGATATTAATTATGCCCATGGCGCGGGCCATCTTGTTAAAGAGGTAGTTCTCCTCGTTGGTGCAGAAAGCGCTGCCCAGCCAGGCGATGGCGTTGGTGCGGTTGACGGTTACCTTCCGGCCATCGACGGTATCCGTAAGTTCGAAGTTCTCGTCTCGGGTTTTCTTAATGCGCTGGGCAATGGTTTCCAGCATCCAGTCCCAATCCTTCTCTTCCCAGCGGTCGCTGCCGGGAGCCCGGTAAAGGGGCTTGGTCAGCCGATTGGGATTCGGCTTGGGACGGCCTTGAGAATCGTAGATATAGGAAACGTTATAAAGGGAGCTCCCCTTGCTGCAGAGAGACCCTTCGTTAATGGGATGATCGGGATCACCCTCGGTATTGATGATTACGTCCCGGTTATGCTCATTCTTAACCACGTGGCACAGGATGCCGCAGCCGACACCGCAGAATGTACATATGGTCGGCACCTCGCGGGCATAGTGAACCCGGATTTTTTCTGCCGCTTCCAGTCGGCTTTGAAAGCCGGAGCCGGCCAAAATTGAGGCTGCAGCAGCTGTACCGGTAAGCTTTAAGAAAGTGCGGCGCGATAGTTTCATAGACACTTGTTTACACCCCCTGAAATTAACTGATCACTTATTCCGGTGGTCAACTGCTTTTTACTGAAGGCTGCACCGGCGTAGCTACGGTTTTGGCCTTGGCGGCGGGCACCTCTCCAAACTTGGGCCGCTTGGTCAGACGGTCGATGAA
>LFRQ01000092.1 GCA_001512835.1 Clostridia bacterium DTU022 | reverse complement strand
GCATGTGTTAGGCACGCCGCCAGCGTTCGTCCTGAGCCAGGATCAAACTCTCCAGTTAAAAAACACTAAAAAGCTTAATCCTAACAAAGCTTACTGCGCAAAGCTCCAAAAAAAAAGGAACCTCGCTTCTGCGGCTTCTTACCCTGTTCAGTTTTCAAAGAACGGCCTGTTTAAATTTGGGATTGACCCATCAGGCAAGATATATCTTAACACGGGGTCTAGACCTTGTCAAGGCTATGCCCGGGGAAAAAAATCGCAACTCATTTCTTTTTATAATATATGATCGTTACAGAACATTTTATGTGTTAGTGACGGGAAAGTTGCCGGATAGAAGGGCCAAAGGGCACCGGCTTCGCCGCCCCTGCCGGGCGCCGCGGCCCGCGGTTTCCACCTTTGCAGCCCTAATCGGTTTAACAATCATTTTTTAATTCAAGGCAAAGGGGGAAACTGAAGGTTGATTACCGTTTCGGGCACCTCCCCAAGATAAATGCTGTCCGCGATGGGGACGGTGGTGGCCACCTTTACGGGGGAAGAGGTAAAGGGGATGACCACCTGCGCCTCCACATCAACCCGCAAGTAAATTTTATGCCGGGTCTGGTTTATGCCGGCTGCTTCGAATTGGTCGTCCAGTTCGGTATTGACCTTGCCCATGGGGATCAGCCGGACGGGAATCTTGGGACCGTAGGTGGCCAGAAAATAGCTGCCCGTGGCCTCCCCCAAGGGCAGCTCCAGGGGCTCTTCCTCCAGCTTCTCCAAGGCTTCCTGGACGGAGAGGGTTACCTGGGCGCTAAGGCGATTTACCCCCATGGTATTAACCCGGGCCATGACAATTCTACCCTCATCGTCCCGCTCGATGTTGACCAGATCCTGGTAAAGGACGTTTTGGGCCACCTTCTCCATGATGGCCTGGTTGATGGCGGCAATGGCCGCCCCGTTGGCCTTAATTTCGGCGGCGGCCAGGATCACCGGGCGAAACCTCTTCTCCACCAGCAGGAAGCCCTGGATTAAAACCACGATGAAGGCGGCCAGGAGAATAAAGGGGAAAAAACTGCCCCTCATTTTCCGCTTCTGCCGCCGCCTGCCTTGCATTTAAAACCACCCCGACTTATTTCTATTTAAGCGGGGCCGGTTTTAGAATTATTCTCTTTTCCATAGGGCGGGAGTGTGGGCCGGCGTCTCTCCTTCCCGGCCTGGAGATTACACCAGCTTAACCCGGGCAAACCGGCGCTTGCCCACCTGCAGGACAAATTCCTCTCCCTGCTGGAATTGCTTCTGAGAGGAGCCAACGGGAGAGCCGTCCACCCGCACCGCACCCTGCTGGATCTGCCGGCGGGCTTCGCTGTTGCTGGGGACCAGGCCGGTTTTGACCAGCAGCGCCACCACGTCTACGGGGTAGCTCTCCAGCTGGAAAACATGCTCGGGAATTTCCCGGGGTAGCTGCCTTCTCTGGAAAATCCTTTTGAAAGACTCCTCGGCCTCCTGGGCCGCTTGGGAGCCATGATAGAGAGTCACAATCTCCCGGGCCAGCATCATCTTGGCATCCCGGGGATGGAGCCGCCCCTCCCTCAACTCCTGCAAGATTTTTTCCACCGTCTCTTGCGGCAGGGTGGTGGCCAGGCGGAAATAATCGGGCATGATTTCGTCGGGGATGGACATCACCTTCCCGTAAATATCGGCGGCGGGCTCGGCGATGCCGATATAATTGCCCAGGCTCTTGCTCATCTTCTGCACGCCGTCGGTTCCCACCAGGATAGGCATGGTAATGGCCACCTGGGGCTCCTGGCCGTACTCGCGCTGCAGGTGCCTCCCCATGAGCAGGTTAAACTTCTGCTCCGTGGCGCCGAACTCCACGTCGGCCTCAATGGCCACGGAATCGTAGCCTTGCATGAGGGGATAGAAGAATTCGTGGATGCTGATGGGGTGGTTCTCCCGGTAGCGGCGGGCAAAATCTTCCCGCTCCATCATGCGAGCCACCGTGTATGTGGAAGCCAGCCGGATCACTTCGGAAAAAGTCAGGGAAGCCAGCCACCGGCTGTTGTACACAATTTCCGTTCGCTCCGGATCCAGGATTTTGAAGAGCTGCTCCTGGTAGGTTTTGGCATTCTCCATAACCTCTTCTTCCGAAAGCTGCTTGCGGGTTTCGGAACGGCCCGTGGGATCCCCGATCCGCCCCGTGAAGTCCCCCAGAATAATGATAATCCGATGCCCCAACTCCTGGAACAGCCTGATCTTGTGCAGCACTACGGCATGGCCAAGATGCAAGTCCGGAGCGGAAGGATCGAAACCCAGCTTGCACCGCAGCGGCCTGTTCTGGGCCACGCTGCGCTTGAGCTTTAGCAGCAGCTCCTCCTCGGTGATGATCTCCATCGTATTCTCTTTAATTTTCTGCAACTGTTCTTCTGCCGACAACTTAAACATAGCTATGCCTCCCGTTCTACCTCTAGACCACTATTTTACCAAAAACATTTTTAACTATGGCTCCCGGCGGAGAAACCCACGGTATAAAAACAGAACCATCCCGTCTCCTTTTACTGCTTTGATCATTATATAAGGAGCGTCCCTTTCTACATATTTGCAAAATGAAAGTCCGTCCCCTTTTGCATTTTTGCCAGTCAGGAACCGTCCCCTTTTACATGGGGGCCGCCCCCATTTATAACTTCCCCTATTTCCAGGGTGTAGCCGTCGTAGGCGGCCACCACCGTCAGGCCCGTCTCCTCGGTCAACTGCTGGGCCAGGCGGTGGGGCCGTTTGTTCAGCATGGTCATGCCGAAGTGGGTCATCACCGCCAGGCGCGGCCGAATGGCTTCGATGAGCAGGCGGGCGCTTCCCAGGTCCAGGTGCTGGATCTCTTTCACCGGGGGAGGCTGGAAAAGCATAACGTTGAGAACCAGGATATCCGTTCCCCGGTAGTGTTCCATCAGTTGCTCAAAATACTTGGTATCGGAGAGAAAAGCGATCCGAATTTCGGGCAAGTCGAAAATCAGGCCGTATGTCTCCACCGGGTGGTAGTTCCTTACCGGCGTCCTCAACTGCAAATCCCCCAGCCGGTAGCTTCCCCCCTCCCTTAAAATCTCCATTCGCTCCACCGATTGCTGCAGGTAGCTGAAGACAACGGGTTCCTTGCTGTAGACGGCATCCGAGGGCAGGAAGAGGGCTCCCCGCCGGTTAAAGGTGCCCTGGGTCATGGCCTCGATGAGAACATTGGCATCGTTGGAGTGGTCCAGGTGCCGGTGAGTAAGAATTAAGGCGTCCAGCTTGGCGGGATCCAGCTTGGGCCTGCTGGCAAAGCAGCGGCTTAAAGTGCCCGGTCCCGGATCAATAAGGATATTTAAGCCCTGCAAGTGGCACCAGGTTCCCGCTGAAAAGCGCAGCTGCCGGGAGACCACAAAGCGTGCTCCCGCCGTTCCCATGAACTTGATCCAATTCGGCAAGCCTTTTCCCCCGCTACTTTTTATTTCTGCTTCAACCTGCTGTCCACGTCCAGGATAAAAGCGTAGACGGCGGCCACGGCTTCGTAAAGCTCCACAGGGATCTCTTCCCCCGGGTTCAGGGACTGGAGTATCTCCGCCAGGGGCTGATGGTCGTACACGGGGATATTGCTTTCCCGAGCCAGGGCGATGATCTTTTCCGCCAGCCAGCCCCTTCCCGAAGCGACCACCACCGGAGCCCGATCCTGACCCTGCCGGTAGCGCAAGGCCACCGCCCGGCGCCAGGCAGCGCCTTTATCCTCCCGTTGTTCCGCCATCTTTATCTCTCCTTTATGCCTTCCGGTCCAGGGAGAGACCGCCCCGTTTTACAAAGGAAGCAGCCAGCTCCCGGAGATCGGCCACCTGCCAGGAGAGGGCTCCCGGCCCCGGGTCGTCGCCGCCGTGCTCCCGGACCAGCCGCCGGGCTTCCCGGTCCAGGAGCTCCCCCGTCTCCCGGTTCTCCACCAGGAGATGGCAAAAGAGCCCCCTTTCTCCCCGCCCGGCGCGAATCAGGATCAGGCCCAGGTTGGCCGTCTCCACGAAAAGCTCCAGCAGGACCTGCTTCCCGGCGGCGGCACGGCCCCCGCCGGCGGAACGAAAACGGACCAGGACCGGGGGGTAATCCCCGTAGGCCGGTCCCGGGTTAAAGATGCCGTATTGAACCGGCTCCTCTTCTCCACTTCCGGCGCTTTCGGGGGGTTGATCCCCCCGGAAGCGGGAGAGGATCTTATAGTAGTAGCGGCCGTCCTTTACTTCTTTAAGCTGCAGAAGCAGGGTCTCTCCAGGAGCAGCGGAGGCGTCCAGGCGGGCCAGGATCTCCTGGTCCAGCCAGCGCAGCAGGACCAGATTGTCCCGGCGCCCCAGCACTTTGGCCACAAGGAGCTGGGGACGGGCGGCTTCCCCGGAGGGGGAAGCCGCCTTCTCCCCTTGGACGATCTGCTGCAGCAGCTGGGACAAAAGCCCGGGTACTCCGGAGATAGCGGCCACGGTCTTCCATCTCCCCCGTATAATGTACTTATTTTACCATAGAGCGGCAGGATTTTTGGCATTGAAAAGTAAAGTTATATGCTATCACCTTAGCGATAGGAGCAATGTCCCATGATTCTTGTAACCGGCGGAGCCGGATATATTGGCAGTCATGCGGTCAAGGAACTGGTGAAAAGCGGCCACCGGGTTGTCGTCCTGGACAACTTGAGTACCGGCCACCGGGCGGCGGTGGACAAAAAGGCCATCTTCTGCCCCGGCGACCTCCACGACCTTAAATTCATCCACGATATCTTTGGCGAGTACCCCATCGAGCTGGTCATGCATTTTGCCGCCCACAGCATCGTCCCCCAGTCCATGCAGGAGCCGCTCCTCAGCTACCGGAACCTCAACTGCACCATCAACCTGTTGGAGGCGATGCTGAAGGCCGGGGTCCGGAAACTGGTCTTCTCCTCCACGGCGGCGGTATACGGGGAGCCCCTGGAGACGCCCATCCCCGAAAACCATCCCCTGAAGCCCACCAACCCGTACGGCCAATCCAAAGCCTGGATCGAAGCCATCCTGGAGCAGCTGCACCGGGCCAACGGCCTGGACTACATCTCCCTGCGCTACTTCAATGCCGCCGGGGCCGATCCGGAAGGGGAACTGGGAGAGGAACACCATCCCGAAACCCACCTGATCCCCATCATCCTAAAGGCGGCCCTGCAGGGAGAAGAAGTTAGCGTCTTCGGCTCCGATTATCCCACCAAGGACGGCACCCCGGTACGGGATTACATCCACGTATCCGACCTGATTTCCGCCCATCTCCTGGCCATGGAGGCCCTGCTGCAGGGACGGAAGCAGCGGGAGATTTACAACCTGGGGCACCAACGCGGCTACTCCGTTCTGGAGGTAATCGATGCCGCCCGGCAGGTTACCGGCCTGGATATCCCTTACCGGATGGCCGACCGCCGCCCCGGGGACCCTTCCACCCTGGTGGCCAGCTCCGCGAAGATTAAAGCGGAGCTGGGCTGGGAACCCCGCTACAGCGACCTGCAGACGATTATCGCTACGGCCTGGGAGTGGGTCCGGCAGCACCCCCGGGGCTACGCCTGAATCCGCTGCACCGTCACTCCCGCTCCGGCGCCGGTGGAATAAAATAGGGGTTCCCGCCAGCCCTCCCGCTGGAAGGCCTCCCGGATCCGGGCCTGGACCTCTTCCAGGACGGAGCTTTTGGCCAGGACAATGGCACAGCCCCCGAAGCCGGCTCCGGTCATGCGGGCGCCCAGCACTCCCGGTACCGCCAGGGCGGTCTCCACGATGAGATCCAGCTCCGCGCAGCTTACCTGGTAAAGATCCCGCAAACCCAGGTGAGAACCCTTCATCAACTCTCCGAAGGCGGCGTAATCCCCGGCCCGGAGGGCGCGGGCGGAGTCCTCCACTCTCCGGTTTTCCTCCACCACGTAGCGGCTGCGCCGGAAGAGCAACTCGGGGAGCCGGCCCTCCGCCTCCCGGAGGTCCTCCGGCTTCACCTCCCGCAGGGATGGAAAGCTTCTCCCGGTAATCTTTGCCAGCTGCTCCAGAGCCTCTTCGCATTCTTCCCGGCGCCGGTTATATTCGGAAGCCCCCAGGGAGCGCTGAACCCGACTGTCCACGATGAGGAGGCGGCAGCCTTCCGGAGAAAAGGGGATATGGCTGTATTCCAGGCTGCGGCAGTCAATCAGCAGGGCGTGCCCCTCCCGACCCAGGGCCACCGCCATCTGGTCCATGATCCCGCAGCGCACCCCCACGTACTGGTTTTCCGCCTTCTGGCAAAGAAGGGCCGTCTCCAGGAGCGGCAGCTCGGTCCCGCTCAGGGCGTTTAAGGCCACGGCCACCCCCACCTCCAGAGCGGCGGAGGAACTCAAACCGGAACCGATGGGTATGCTGCTCCTGATCTTTAGGTCGGCTCCGGGGACGGGGTAACCGGCCTCCCGCAAGGCCCAGCAGACACCCTTGATATAGTCGATCCAACGGGGGCGGCCGGAAACAGGGGCCAGCTCCTCCAGGTCAAAGGCGGCCTGCCGGTTCAGGGGCAGGGCCGAGGCCGTGATCCGGCGGTCCTGCCGGGGGACGGCTTCTATCTTCATGGCCAGTTCGATGGCCATGGGCATAACCAGACCCTGGTTGTAGTCGGTGTGCTCCCCGATGAGATTTACCCTCCCCGGGGCGGTTACCATAATCTTTAGCATGACTGATCCTCCTTATCCCAGGCCGCGCGGAGCAAGATGGCCTTCTCCTCGGGCATGGAGTCGTTGATAAAAGTACCGGCCCCCTGCTCGCAGCCGGCCAGAAACTTCAGCTTCCCCCGGTCCCGCAGGGGAGGCAGGAATTCAAAATGCAGGTGGCCCAGCCCTTCCCGGAGCCCCGTGGGTTCCTGGTGCAGCACCATTATGTACGGGAAAGGAAGGTCGAAGAGGCGGTCGTAGCTGCGCACCAGCCGCTGCAGCATCCCGGCCAGCAGGGAAATCTCCCGGGGGGAGAGTTCCTCCAGGGAAACCAGGTGGCGGCGGGCATAGAGGTGCACCTCGTATGGGTAGCGGGCGGTGAAAGGAACAAAAGCGGCAAAGGCTTCGTTGACGGAGACCAGGCGGCGGCCCTCCTCCAGCTCCGCGGCCAGGAGATCGCAATAGAGGCAGCGCCCCGTCTGGGCGCGGTGCTCCCGGGCGGACTGGAGCTCCCGGGCCGGTACGGGCGGGATAAAGGGAAAGGCATAGATCTGGCCGTGGGGATGGTGCAGGGTAACCCCCACCTCCGCTCCCCGGTTCTCAAAGATGAGGACGTAGCGGATATTTTCCCGCCGGCCCAGCTCCCGGTAGCGGTCCCGCCAGACCCGGATCAACATCTCCACCCGCTCCGGGGGAAGAGTGCCCAGGTCGCCCTCGTGGTCGGCGCTGTAGACCACCACTTCGCAGATTCCTTCCGCAGGGAGGACGGGATTAAGGGGCCTCTCCTGGACCCCGGGAGCCGGCGGCTGCCGGTGCAGGCTGGGGAAGCGATTCTCAAAAACGGCAATTTCAAAATCGGGCCGGGGTATCTCCGTGGCAAACCCGCCGGGTTCGGTGGGGCACAAGGGGCAATAATCCCGGGGGGGAAGAAAGGTGCGCTCCATCCGGTGGGTTGCCGTAATGATCCATTCCCGGCGCAGAGGGTCCCATCGCAGCTCTGACAAAAACCATCACCCTTTCTAATCGGCAGCAGGTTTGGAAGCTGGAAAAATTTTTAGCATAAAGAACTGCTTTGCGCAAGCAATAACTAATGCAAATCCCAGAACGGAGCTACCGCAATGACTCACAACCGGACGTCAACCCGGCACAAATGGATATGCCGGCCCAGCACGAGATCTCCTAACTCAAGCACGAAGAAGAAGGCCGCTACACCATGCGCGATATGCTGCGCAATGACCTGGAGCACAATCTGCTCAGGCAGCAAAATCTGCGGGAGCAGATCCAGCGGGCCCGCCGGCTGAAGGACTGGGGCACCATGGAAGTCTTGGACCTGGCCCGCGAGGACCTGGGCTGCCACCTTTACAGCGTCCTGGAGGACGATTCCCTGACCAGGGGCATGGCGTACCTGGACCAGGAGATGGTCCAGCATCGCAAGGCGGACCAGGAACAGCAACTGCAGTAAAAGGGTCTCCTCCAGCCGGGAGCCCTTTTAACAGCCTTGCCCCCGGTCCTGGGACTTCCCCTCATCCGCGCCCTCTTCATCTTGGCCGCTCCGGTAGAGAATCAGGTAGCGCCCGTCTTCCTTGGTCAGCACTTCTTTAAACAGCGGTCTTTCTTTCTTTTCCTTCATCATGTCTCCTTCGCTCCCATCATTTCCAAAGCCCGGATAAAACCGGCGCCCTCCCCTTCTCTTCCCCGCCGCCGCCGGCCAGCTGCTCTTAAATTTATTCTGATAACAAAAAGGAAACTCCTGCCTGAGTCCGGCAGTCCCCCTTGCAAAGAAAAAAGGGCCGGCGGCGGCAATCGGTCCCGCAAGGTCCAGGGCCGCCTCAGCAGGGAACTGCACCAAAGAACAGAGAGATTGCCGCTGCCCTGGGCCTTGGGCCGTGCCCCGGCGGCAGCCTCCGGGCAGGCATGCAAAAAAAGGGCCCTGTTGAGGCCCTTTTTTGCCTGAAAAAAGGATAAAGTAAACGGGCTTGAGCAAACTGATAAGCCGAGTTCTGTTCTCTCCCTGGGGAGAGCGGCAGCCATCTATCTAGGACGGCAGTTGCCTGCCGCCTCCAGCGACCAACCCGAGGGGATCCGCGGGCAACTTCATCCCCCTCCTATTTGGTCTTGCTCCGGGTGGGGTTTACCTAGCCGACCGGTCTCCCGGCCGCTGGTGCGCTCTTACCGCACCGTTGCACCCTTGCCCGGCAAGGCCGGGCGGTATCGTTTCTGTGGCACTAGCCTTAGGGTCGCCCCCACTGGGTGTTACCCAGCACCCTGCCCTGCGGAGCTCGGACTTTCCTCGGAAACATTTTTCTCTGTTTCCGCGGCTGCCTCGTTTACTCAAGCCCTCATCGTTGGGTCTTCAGTATAGCACAAGGGCGCCAGTATGTCAAAAGGTCAGTGCTCCTTACCGGAATCTATCCCCATCAGGTCATAGGCAACGCAGTAAGAGGTCAGGCCTTCCGCCAGGAGCATCACCCCGGCCAGGGAGAGCAAGTAGCCCAAAAAACCGCTGCTCCGGTTCAATCCCATCCCCACCATGGCCAGCCCGCTGCCGATGCGTATGGCCCGATCCATGGGGCCCAGGTTTGGCCGCATTTTTAGCTTCATCTTTGCCGCCCCCTTTTCTTTTTACAATTCCCCCGCCGGGCGAATCTATTCCCCTTCCCAGGGAGCAGGGCAAAGAAATATTTTCTTCTTCTTTAAGCTGCCGGAGACTGTTCCCCCGCTCCCGGCAAAGCCTCCTGGGTGGGCAGCGGCTCCAGGGTCTCGAGGAAGTTTAATGCCTCCTGGAGATTGGTCACGGGCACCAGCTTCACGCGCCGGGCCGCTTCCCTGGCTTCCTCATAATTCTCCCGGGGAACGATGAAATATTCCGCCCCTGCCTTTTCGGCGGCGATTACCTTCTGGTATACCCCACCGATGGGGCCCACCTTTTCGTTAAGGTCGATGGTTCCCGTACCGGCAATCAGGTGGCCCCCGGTGATATCCTGGGGCTTAATCTGGTTAATGATCTCCAGGACAAACATAACTCCCGCGGAAGGGCCGCCGATATCCCCGGTGCGCATATGGATCTCCAGGGGGAGCACCGGCTTCCAGTCCAGGGTCCGGATTAGAATCCCCAGGGCCGCCAGGGAGGGATCGTCACGATGAGGCCCCGTCTTCACCGTTCGCTCCAGGGTTTCGCCCTCCCGGATCACCGTCAAGGTCACCTCATCGCCTACTTTTCTGGACTGCACTGCGGAGACAACCTGGTCCGCCAGGTAAACAGGCGTGCCGTCCACGGCTACAATAATATCGTCTTTCTCCAAAATATTCGTGGAAGGACTGTCCGGGAGCAGTTTGACAATAACCACCCCGTCACTCTCTATTTCCACCTGGTAGCCGCTGCGCTGAAGAGCGACTACCTGGGCCAAAAGCTGGCTCTCCGTCATCCACTCCTTCATCAACTGCCGGTAGGTCTCCCGATCCATCCCCTGAGGGATAATGTGGGACAGGGGCTGCAACTCAATATGGGGATGGAGCAGGCCGTAGATGGCCATGGGTATGTTGGCCTGCTGCTGGGAAACAGTTACCAGAAAAAACTTGCCCTGGTCCTGGCGGGAGCCTTCCACCGCTACCAGTTCTCTTAAATCTTCCGCCGAACCGGGACTGATCAGCACGTAGCCGGTAGGTATGAAAGTGCTCAGCGCACCCAGGATAAGGAAGACAATCAGCAACTTTATGGAACGGGACGATCCAGCCAATGATTACCCTTCTTTCGCGGCCATTAGCTGCTTTAGGACCGGAATCGACTTCCGGGCGGCCTCTTCTCCCTTTTCAATGGCTTCCCGGGCCAAGTGAAAATGGAAAGGAGCGATCTCTTGCATGTCCGGAGTAATCACCAGATTGGCTTCCTGTATTTTAAAGCGATGAACCTCCCGGGACATGATGTCAATAGTTTTTAACAAAACATCGAAAATATGATTGATGCCATACTTGCCCGTGATCGCAGAAACATCTACGCCGATGGCTATATCGGCCCCCATCTCCCTAACGGCCTTGACGGGAACCCTTTCCAGGACGCCGCCGTCCACCACCAGGCGGCCCTCCACCTCCACGGGGTTGAAGACGCCAGGAATGGAACAGGAGGCGCGGACCGTCCGCGCAATGCTTCCTTCCCGAAAGACCAGCAGCTTCCCTTCCAGCAGGTCGGTCCCCACGACGGCCAGGGGAAGGGGAAGCTCTTCAATCCGGCGCCGGCCGGACAAGAGATAGATCAGCTCCTCCAGCCTGTCGCCGGCGATAAGCCCCATCCGGGGAAAATTGAAGTCCATCCAGTCGCGACGGGTAATCCGCTGGGCCAGCCGCTCCATGAGGCTGATTTTGACCCCGCAGGCATACAAGGCGGCGATCACGGCTCCCATGCTGCTCCCGGCAATATAATCGATCTTCAGCCCCTCTTCCTCAAAAACCTTTAAAACCCCGATATGCGCCAGTCCCCGGGCCAAGCCGCTGCCCAAGGCCAGGCCGATTTTAAGTCTCTGCTCCATGGCCGGGGCTCTTCCCTTCCTTTGAAGAATATTCCTTATGGATCCAGGTATATGGCTGCCATAACGTTATTGTAACTTAATTCCGGCAGCCGGTAAAGAATGGACAAGGGACATAAATTTATTAATTTCGTAAAAAATAATCTAGTAAAAAAAGAAGGTGCTTTCCTTGAGCTACATTTTAATTACTCTAATTCTGGTGGTAGTATTCCTAATTCTAGACCGGCTGCAAACCCTCTATTCCCTGCGCAAAAAAGCATGGCAGGAAGATTTGCAATCCCGGCTGGAGGTACTAAAAGTAGCCGCCAAGCACGACTATTACCGGATCGGCGACCCGGAAGGGTGGACGGCGCGGTTTCTGCAGTTGCTGGGCTATAACGACATTTCGGGAAGCCTGGAGCAGGACCGGGGCTACCACTACTCCTGCCGCAATTCCCAGGGGGACAAGGTTTATGTATCCTGCCTCCTGGGCGGCCGGGATGGTTTTGAAAGCCCGCTGACCGCCCAGCTGTTAAGGAGCCTGGTAGGCGCCATGGTGGTCGACGGAGTAACCAACGGCCTGGTCATTACGGCGGGCTCCGTGGAAGCGGAAGCGGAAGGCTACCTGAAAAAAATCCCCCAGCCCTACCGGATAGAGATCATAGACGGCGACGGTCTGGTCCAAAGCCTGTACGATCTCCGGACCGTCAAACTGGAACCCCTCCTGCAGCCCTAAAAAGTTGGTTCTACCCCTCCCCTTTTCCAACTATAATTACTAGTGCCGATCATAAGCTGGGAAAGGAGAACGGCTTGGTACAATTTCTGGCCGCTGCGCTGCTTCTTTTCTTTATATACCTTTTTTTAAAAAAAGCAGGCCCCGGCAGCCGAGCCCGGATGTCAACCTATTTTATGGCCCTTTGCGCCACCGCCTTAACCGTCGCTATAATCCGCTATCCCAAGGAAGCCTTTGAAGCCTCCGTGTCCGGGCTGGAGGTCTGGTGGCATGTCGTCTTCCCGGCCCTGCTCCCTTTTTTTATCTTTTCCAAGGTTCTCATCGGCCTGGGCGTCGTCCACCTAATGGGCGTATTCCTGGAGCCCGTGATGCGCCCGGTCTTTAATGTTCCCGGAGCCGGTTCCTTTGTCATGGCCATGGGGCTGGCTTCCGGCTATCCCATTGGAGCCATCCTGACCACGGAGCTGCGCACCCGGAACCTCTGCAGCCGGGTGGAAGCAGAGCGCCTGCTCAGCTTCTCCAATACGGCGGATCCCCTCTTCATGTCCGGCGCCGTAGCCGTAGGAATGCTGGGCTATCCCGCTGCCGGGTTGACCATCGCCCTGGCCCACTACCTGTCCAGCCTGACCCTGGGAGTGCTGATGCGCTTTTATAAATTCCGCGAAAGCAGCTATGACCGATCTTATCCGCCAGGCAAAAACATTGTGCGGCGGGCCCTGGAAGCCCTGGTGGAAGCGCGGAACAAAGACGGCCGCCCTTTGGGCAAGCTCATGGGCGACGCCATCCGGGAATCCATGGAGACTCTCCTCCTGATCGGCGGTTTTATCATCCTCTTTTCGGTGATTATTCGCATCCTGGAGATCGCCGGGGCGACGGGCTGCCTGGCCGAAGGCCTGGCCCGGCTGCTCCATCTTGCCGGCCTGGACCCGCAGCTGGCACCGGCCCTGATTAGCGGCTTCTTTGAAATCGACGTGGGCTGCCAGCATACCGCTGAAGCGGCCGCCCTGCTCCAGCAGAAAGTGATCGCCTGCGGGATGATCATTGCCTGGAGCGGCCTCTCCGTCCACGCCCAGGTGGCCAGCATTATCGCCAAAACAGACATTAAGATAGCCCCTTACATCTTCGCAAGGGGCCTTCACGCGGTCCTGGCCGGCCTCTATACGACCCTTTTGCTGGGGCCCGCCGGAAAGCGGCTGGCCGACGCCGCCATCCCGGCCTTTTTCAGCACTGTTCCCCGCAGCAGCATCTCCTTCTGGTGGCTTCGCACCGCCACCATGCTTAACCGGAGCCTGGTCCTTTTAGGCTGCCTGCTGGCCGTCTCCCTGGCCGTCTACCTGGTTCGCCGCCTTAAAATGATCTTTTTTTACAACCGCTCTTGCTGAATTTGCGCTTGATCATCTCGTAGACTTCCGGCGGTACCAGGTCGGAAAAATCCCCGCCGAAGCTGGCCACCTCTTTGACGATGCTGGAACTAAGGTAAGAGTAATTGTTGCTGGTCATCATAAACAGCGTTTCGATGTTGGGATTCAGCTTGCGGTTGGCCAGGGCCATCTGGAATTCAAATTCAAAATCGGAGATGGCGCGGAGCCCTTTAATGATCAGGAAGATATTTTTTTTTTGGGCATAATCGATGAGAAGGCCGCTGAAATAATCGACGGTGACATTGGGAAAAGGAGCCGTGATCCGCTTTAACATTTCTACTCTTTCCTCCACGCTGAACAGGGCTTTTTTGCGCGGATTTTCCAGGACGGCTACCGTTAGCTCCTTTACGATTTCGCTGCATCTTTTGATAATGTCCAGGTGCCCATTGGTCACCGGGTCGAAACTGCCGGGGTAAATGGCTTTGTCCAAAATTAGTCCCCCCCCTTATAAAAAAACCCTCTACGCAATAATGGTTAACATGGTATCCCCATATTTTTTCTGCATTTTTATGCGGAAACCTGCAAATTGTTGTGTATTTTTGCTGGAACTTTCAATAATTATCAATCCGCCGGGGCAGAGCAGGTTATTATTTTCAATCTTTTCAATCAGGAGAGGAAGCCGGGGGTAGTCATAGGGCGGGTCCATGAAGATAAGATCCGCTTTCAGCCCTTCTCCCGCCAGCAGGTCCAGGGCCCGCTCTACGTCGGCCCGGATAATCCGTGCCCCTTCCAGGAGGCCGCTGCGTTTTAAATTATCCTTGATGATGCCTACCATCCGGCCCTGCCTTTCCACAAAGACGGCGCTCTCGGCCCCTCGGCTCAAGGCTTCAATTCCCACGGCGCCGCTGCCGGCAAAGAGATCCCAAAAGAGGGCCTCGGGGACCCGATCCCCCAGAATGCTAAAGAGGGCCTCCTTAACCTTGGCCGAAGTGGGCCGGACCCGGGTGCCCGGAGCGGTCTTTAGAAGGGTCCCCTTGGCGGTGCCGGCGACTACCCTCATCTCTTCACCCCCAACCTGGCTGTACAAATTTTACCATGATTTAATTTTACAGCACAGCAGGTATAAAAAAACAGCGGGTGATTCATAATAAAAACAGCAGTAAACATTCCCCATAAGCTCTTCCTCCGGTTTCTCCTCTCCCAATCACCGTTTTGCGGTGATTTGCCGCAGGCACCTGCGGCACTTTTTTTATGCCCAAAGGAAATAAAGATAAAAGGGCGGGCTTTGCGCCCGCCGCTTATGGATATAATGCCCTTTCCCTACTGGGTCGTAACCTGCCCTGTTTTACCCGCCATGGCGGCTTCAGCTTGCGCGATCATCTTCTTAACCATAATGCCACCAACGTAGCCGTTCTGGCGGGAAGTGAGGTTGCCCAAGTCGCCGTTGTAATTAATCCCCAGCTCGCTGGCAACTTCGTACTTGAAGTTGTTCAGAGCCTGCTCGGCTTCCCTCACCAGAGCCCGGTTTCTGTTTCTCCGTGCCATCCTATTTCACCTCCTTTAAGGTTGTGTCTATAGTATGGCACGGCTCCTTCAATCTATACTTAGTATTGTTTGCTTGTGATTATAATATTTTTCTCCTTTAGCAAGCCCTAAAAACCCCGTTTTCCATGGCATTATAGCCCTTGCTTGCCATATTCTGTTTATTTGCATTTAAAGCGAGGAGAGGGTTACACGCCCTCCCCATATGACTTTATTAAAAAAGCAGGCCCCGGCACCCGGGCCCGGATGTTAACCCAGATGGGCCGCCTTTTTATTTTTTGACCGTCATGGCTCAAAGGCGGGAGCGGCCACTACTCCCACCACTCCCGGGCCCACATGGCTCCCGATCACCGCCCCGATGGAGGCTGTGGTTATCTCCCGGGGCTGCAAGCGCTCCTGGATCTCCGCCTTAATCTTTTCCGCCTCCTCGGGGACAACGGCGTGGGCGACCAGAGCTTTAATCGCCTTGGCCCCGGAAAGATCGGCCTCCATCAGTTCGATCAGCCTTTGCACCGCTTTTTTCCAGCCCCGGGCCTGCTCCACCGGCCCGATAACCCCCTGCTCCAGGCAAAGCAGCGGCTTAACCTTGAGCAGCCCCCCCAGCAGGGTCTTGGCTTTGCCGATGCGCCCGTTTTTATGCAGGTACTCCAGGGTATCCACCACGAAATAGACTCGCGAGTGGTCCCGGTAATGCTTTAGCAGGCGCAGCACCTCTTCCTTGGAACAGCCCTCCTTTGCCGCCCGGGCCGCTTCCAGGACCTGCAGTCTCAGCCCGACGGAAGCCTGCAGGGAATCGAAACACTGGATCTCCCGCTCCGGCAGCATTTTTTGGGCCAGCTCCGCCGACTGGAGCGTCCCGCTCAGCTGCCGGGAGATGTGGATGGAGATAATCTCGTCCCCCGGATGGAACTGCCGGTATGTATCCAAGAAGTCTTCCGGAGAAGGCTGCGAAGTCCGGGGCATGACGGGAGACGATTTAAGCTTCTCGTAGAACTGCTCCGGGGTTAGCTCCACCCAGTCGCGGTAGCATTCATCCCCGAAGAAGACTTTTAAAGGAACAATCCGAACGCCGACTTCCCGGGCCTGCTCCAGGGGGATGTCGGCGGTGCTGTCGGTAACGATTCTAAGCATCCTGACTCACCTCTACTCTACGCTGATGTAGTAAGGATAGAAGGGTTGGCCGCCTTCGTAAATCTCCAGTTCCTGGTCCGGGAATTCCTCTTCCATGTACTGGGCCAAACCTTCTATCTCTTCGGGAGAGACATCCTCCCCGTAGTACACGGTGACCACCTCGTCCCCGTCCTGGACCAGGGCCTTTAACAGTTTTTGCACCACCGTCTCCCGATCCTTCTCCACCACGGCCAGGGTCTCTTCCAGCAGGCCCAGCCAGTCTCCGGCCTCAATGGTTTTCCCGTTCATGGTGGTGGAGCGCACCGCCTGGGTAACGGCAGCGCTTTTTACCGCTGCTATCTGGGCCTCCATCCGCCGGGCGATCTTCTCCAGGGAAGTCTCCCGGCGATCCAGCTGGACCAGGACACTAATCCCTTGCGGGATGGTCCGCGTCGGTGCCACCAGCAGCTCCTTTCCTTCCAGAAGGGACTCCGCCTGCTGGGCGGCCAGGATGATGTTCTTATTGTTCGGCAAAATAATAATTTTATCTGCTTCTAATTTTTGAATTACTTTCACAAAGTCATCGGTGCTGGGGTTCATGGTGGGCCCTCCGGCGATGACGGCATCGGCGCCCAGGCTGGTAAAGATTTCGGCCAAGCCGGGGCCGTTGGCTACCGCCACCACCGCCAGCTTTTTCCCGGGGTCGCTGCTCTCCGCCCGGGCCGCTTTTTGGCGCTGCATTTCCCGCATATTGTCAACTTTAATTTGATCCATCTCTCCCCAGCGGGAGCATAGGGTCAGCACTTCCCCGGGAGCGTCGGTGTGAAGATGGACTTTCAACAGCTTCTCGTCGCCCACCACCAGGACCGAATCCCCCAGCCGGGAGAGCTCCCGGCGCAGGGTGTCCGCCGAAAGATGCTCCCCTTTGAGCAACAGTTCCGTGCAATATCCGTAGCGGATCTCTTCCCCTTCCGGGACAGCGTCCCCGCCCCGCGCCTGGACAGGATCAACGACTAGCCCGCTACTTATAATGCTCTCCTCTTCGCCCTGCCATACTTTTTCCATGTACGCGTAAAAGCCCTGGAAGAGACACAAAAGCCCCTGCCCCCCGGAATCGACCACCCCGGCATCGCGCAAAACCTTTAACTGTCGGGGCGTCTGCTCCAGGGCCAGCCGAGCTGATTCACATACGGCCGCCAGGAGCTCCAAAAAGTTCATCTTTTTTCGGGCTGCCCGGGCAGCCTCCATGGCCGCCGCCTTGGCCACCGACAAAATCGTTCCTTCCACAGGCCTCATGACCGCGTTGTAAGCGGTAATTACTCCCGCCTCCATGGCGGCGGCAAAATCGCCGGGAGTGAGTTCATCTTTTCCGGCCACCTTTTCGGCAAAACCCCGCAGCAGCTGGGAGAGGATCACCCCGGAGTTCCCCCGGGCTCCCCGGAGAGTGCTGTCGGCGATTATTTTGGCCACCTCGCCGGCGGTCTTCCCTTCCGCCCCTTCCAGAGCTTTGACCGCCGCCTGGAGGGTCAGGCGCATATTCGTTCCCGTATCTCCATCAGGCACGGGGAATACGTTTAAATTGTTGACCATTTCTTCGTTTTCAGCCAGGACCATTGCACCGCTGCCAAGCATATTCTTAAGATGCTTTCCTTGTAGCGTATGGATCAATGATGCCGCCTCCTAGTGTTTTGCGCCAACCTGGATTCCCTGGACGTTTACATTTACTTGGGCCACAGACAGTCCCGTGGTCGATTCTACGGCGAATTTCACCTTTTCCATAACATTGGACGCCACCTCGGGAATACGGGTGCCGTAGCTGACAATAACAAACAAATCGATGACCAGTTCCTGGTTGACAATACTGATCTTGACTCCCCGGCTGTAATTTTCCCGGCGCAGCAGTTCAGCAATCCCGTCTTTCAACTTTCGAGAAGCCATGCCCACCAAGCCGTAGCACTCCACCGCGGCCTGACCGGCCAGCTCCGCCAGAAAATCTTCCGCAAAGATGATTTTGCCCAGTTCATTGGTAATTACATTGCCGCCGATAATTTCATTCATTTTATCACCACCTTTTCTACAAGATAACCTCCCGGGCAGGCGGCTGTCAAGAAAATGCCAGCAATAACATATTTCTTAATAAATTCTTGTTTCCGCCTTGAAGTTGTGATAGAATAGCTTGCATGGAATAGCCAAATTTATTGCAGGGAGGATTATCATGGCCAGGGTATGCTCGATTTGTGGCAAAAGCAAGGCAACGGGCTTTCAAATCAGCCACTCCCATATAAAAACGAAAAGAAAGTGGCTCCCCAATATTCATCGAATCAGAATCATCCACAAGGGCAGCCCCCGGAGGATGAACGTCTGCACGCGCTGCCTTAAAGCCAACAAGGTTAAGCGGGCCTTGTAATTTATTGCCGGCAATGAAATAATATTAATAAGCAGCGGGGGCCCCTTGCCCCCGCTGCCGTGTACCTAACCTCTTCCTTTTTTTCTTAGCGGCGGTCCAGCGGATAGCGCTTCACTTCGTAAACGGCATCGGCAATCTGCCGCTTGCGGCTGTAGCCGTTGATGGGCTGGTAATGAGAAGTGATCACTTTCAAGCCGGCATACATCTTGCCTGCCGCCTCCCCTTCGGCTATACCGGCGATTATCTCCTTGGCCCAGGCCTCCAGCTTCGGAACCATATCGTTAACGAAGGCCTCGGTCATGAGAATGGGTAGACGGGCCGCCTCCTCGCCCTTTTCCGCCAGGATCTTCTTCGCCCGCAGCAACCCGCTTTCCGCAGCGAAGATCTCCATGGCTATGTCGGCCAGGCGGCAGAGGATCTCCTGCTCCTCGGTCAACTTCTCATTGAATGTTTGCGCAGCGTTCCCGGCGGCCAGCAGGAAGAGCTTCTTCATGGCCTGGATCAGGAAATCCTCCCGGGCCAGGATGCCGCTGGGAATTTCCGCTTCCTTCAACTGGGTCAGGGCGTCTTTAAGGCCGAAAACGGCATCCATGAAGGGAACAGTGCCTTTCAAGGCTCTCCGCATCAGGGTTCCCGGAATGAGCATGCGGTTGACCTCGTTGGTCCCTTCAAAAATTCGGTTGATCCGGCTGTCCCGGTAAGCACGCTCCACGGGGTAGTCCTGGCAGTAGCCGTAGCCGCCGTAAATCTGCACCGCTTCATCGACGATGTAATCCAGGCCCTCGGAGCAGAAGACCTTGGCGATGGAGCACTCGATGGCGTACTCTTCAATGGCCGTCATCAGCTCGGCGCTGTCGCCGCCGGCTTCCTTAACCTCGTTGATCTTGGCGTCGATCATGCCGCCGATGCGGTAGACCAGGCTCTCCATCATGTAAGTGAGGATGGCCATGTTGGCGATTTTATTCTTGATGATGTTAAAGTTGGCAATGGGCTGCTTGAACTGGATCCGCTGCAGGGCATATTCGCTGGAGAGCTCGAGGGCTCTCTTGGCCCCGCCGACGCAGCCGGCCCCCAGCTTAAAGCGCCCGATATTCAAAATGTTAAAGGCAACCTGGTGGCCTTTCCCCTCTTTCCAGAGCAGGTTCTCCACGGGAACCTTGGCATTTTCCAGGATGACGCTGCGGGTAGAGGAGCCCTTGATCCCCATCTTCTTCTCTTCCGCATCCAGGGAGACACCTTCCGCATCGGCATCCACGATAAAAGCGGTGAATTTTTCGCCGTCAATCTTGGCGTAGATAATAAACACGTCGGCCCAGGCGGCGTTGGTGATAAACTGCTTGACGCCGTTTAAGATATAGTACTTGCCGTCTTCGGATAGGACAGCCTTGGTTTTGCAGTTCAAGGCGTCGGAACCGGCTTCCGGCTCGGTCAGGGCGTAAGCGGCAATCTTCTCGCCCGTGGCCAGGGCGGGCAGATAGCGCTTCTTCTGTTCTTCATTTCCGAAAAAGACGATGGGCAGAGTTCCGATGCCGGTATGGGCGCCGTGAGCGGTGGCGAAAGAACCGCACAAGGAGACGTTTTCCGTAATGATCATGGTGGTTATCTTGTCCGCTTCTTCCCCGCCGTATTCCTGGGGAATGTCGCTGGCCAGGAGGCCCAGCTCACCGGCTTCCCGAATCAGGGAGACGGTTACTCCCTCTTCCATGTTCTCTATCTCTTCCACCTTGGGGGCCACCTTGTTGTTCATAAAGTCCCAGGTCATGTTTTTGATCATCATGTGCATGTCGTCAAAATCTTCCGGGGTGAATACCGTGCTTTCATCTACCGGGCCCAGTAGGAAAGCGCCTCCTTTAATCAATTCACTCATGTTATAATTCACTCCCTTTTTTAATAGTTAAGGCAATAGATAATACTTTCACTTGTTAATATTTTCGATAGTTAAATTTCCTTCCCTGCTTTGTGAATTTTTTAACTTGCCCCCGCAAAATATGCCCGGGGGCTTTATGCCTCCGGGGTTGCAAGGTTCATGGACTATGCCTTCGTTAGGAATCCGAACAGCCCGCGGACAATCCCTCGAAACATCTTGGGCACGGTAATAATGTAAAAGCGCAAAGCGGCTCCCCCTTTCACCGTTAATCCCTTTACCAGTAGCATTGATCATATATATATAGTTGCCAACCCAGCCAGATGAAAAGGATCCCCAGGGCCAGCGGCCACAGGTACAAGGGAAGCACCCTTACGATTAACAAAAGTCCCCCTACCGCCAGTAAGACCCCGGCGCCTTTCCGGACCAGCCTGCTGAAACGCCTTGCACCCACAGTCTCCCCTCCATCTTAGTTGGCCTGCGCAGCCGCACTGCCATTATATGCGGGGGCAAAAAAAGTGTTAAATGACGCACAAAAAAAGCGGGCTGTCCCCAGGCTCGGGGACCGCCCCACGTATGGTAAGAGAGTGAGGGTGATAAGCAAGAAAGGTTGTCAAACGGGCCGAGGAAAGATAGCTTTACCGGCCACGGGCAAATAATCAATAAATGCCTTGATGGCTTCCCTTTCTTCCAGCCTTCTTTCCGCCATCCTCTCCAGCTCGCAGCGCGTCTCCCGCTGGATCTCTTCGGGAGAGCAGAGCCCGCTGCCGGAAAGATAGCGCGCTACCAGTTCCGCTACCGCGGCTTGCTTGGCGCCGGTAAAGGCCGGCCTGTCCGCCAGGATGAAGGCGCACAACTGCCCGATATCCCGGGCCGGAGCGCCGCGGGAACAATCCTCAAAATCAAGGCCGTAAAAAGAACCCTCGCGATAGATAAAATTGCGCAGGTTGTTGTCCGTTTTCAGGAAGACGTTGCCTTCCCGGTCCAGGGTAGCCCGGTGCAGCCGGCAATACCATTGCGCCAGGCTCTCCGTCCAGACGGCCTGGGGGACCAGGCTTCTCTCCACGATTTCCGTGAGCAGCAGGCCCTCCAGATGCTGCAGGTAAAGGCGGAAACCGTCCAGGGCCAGGGGCTGGGGAACGGAGATGCCGGCGGCGGCCAGTTCGCTTAAATGGCGGTATTCCGCGGCCGCCCCTTCGGCCGCCGGGTATATCTTCAGCACCACCTGGCCGGGGGCGCCCCCCTTTAGCTGAAAGCTCACCAGCAGAACCCGGTTCCGACGGCTGTGGTAGCGCCCCACAACCCGGCAGCCGGAGCCGGGCGGGCAGTTACCGTTCTCCTTGATCATGCCCTTTGCTTCCCTCGATGGAAATTTCAATGGCCGCATAATCACGGTAGCCTTCCAGGGTGGAGACCAGCCCTACCACCGTTTTCCGGAGCACCTCCTGGACAAAGGGGACCATGGCGATCTCCCGCCCGCCAATCTTCAGCCGGACAGAGGCGCTCTCCAAGAGGCAATCGGAACGCCGGCGCTCTCCCCGCAATAGCGCCGCCAGGAACTCCCGGCAGCTCATCCCGCAACCGCTGCAGCATTCTGGCGGGAAATCCGGCAGCAGGCGGGGCACCTTCTCCTCAATAAGGTCTACCAGGGCCTCCGCATCCGTTAGCACGTTGAACACGGGCAGCCCGCGATACTCCTTTATACCCTCGTTGGCCAACACCCCGGAGATGGCAAAAACCGAATCGTCCAGCCGTTCATCCACCTCTCCCGTATGGTGGGCGGCAACAATCTTGGGGACGTTGTAGTCGTCCACCCCTTCCAGGGCTAC
>LFRQ01000003.1 GCA_001512835.1 Clostridia bacterium DTU022 | reverse complement strand
AGCCGGTTTTGCTCCTCCTTTAGGGCCGCCAGGTTGCGGTCCAGTTCTTTGAGTTCCTGTTTCAGAGCCTGCTCCCGGTCCTGCTGGGCGCGAAGATTTTTCCGCTCCTTCTCCAATTCCCTGCTAATCTCCTGCCGCTCCTGCTGCTTTTCTTGCAGAAGGCCGGCATAAACGGGCATGACCGAGGAGGCGATAAAGAGAAGCGCCAGCAGCAGGAACCAGAAAAGGATATGTTTTCTCTTCCCAAGTACCATCATATTCTCCTCCCTGATTTAAGGCTCGCTTTTTCGCTCTCTCTTTCTTTTTCTCTCTATAATTTTATATCGACCGGATTCCTGCAAAGCTAAACCTTCAGAAAACGACCCATGGAAAAAATGCTTCCCAGCACCCCCAGTCCCGTCCCCAGGGGGACAAGGTACTTGAACAACTGCAGCATGATGGTGGACAGGGGAATCAGGCTTAAAAAGGTCAGGTTCGCCGCATCCACCCATTGCAGGGCCGCCCCGTAAGAATAATAGAGAACCAGCAGGGGCAGCACCGCCCCGGCCAGGCCCAGGAACAGCCCTTCCAGCAGGAAAGGCCAGCGGATAAAGCTGTTGGTAGCCCCCACGTACTTCATGATCATAATCTCCCGGCGGCGCAGCAAGACCGTCAACCTGATGGTATGGGAAATCAAGAAGACGGCGGTCACCGCCAGCAAGACCATCAGGACGATGCCGATGATCTTTAAAGCCGTGGTCGTCTTAAAGAGATTCTCCACCGTCCCTTCGCCGTAGAGCACTTTCTCCACCGCCGGGTAGCCCTCGATCTCCTTGGCCACCGGGATCACCTCTTCCGGGACGGAGGTGCGGATTTCAAAGGAGTC
>LFRQ01000020.1 GCA_001512835.1 Clostridia bacterium DTU022 | reverse complement strand
GGAAGCTCTTCCCTTGGGGCAGGAAATTGACTGCACCTCCCGGGAGTTTGGCGAGATAGATTTTTATGCGGGAAGGGGGAATTTTTATGGCCGGTCATTCAAAGTGGGCCAACATTAAGCACCGCAAGGCCCGGATGGATGCCCAGAAGGGGAAAATATTTACCAAGCTGGCCCGGGAAATTATAGTGGCTGCCCGGGAGGGAGGCGGCGATCCCAACGCCAATTTCCGCCTGCGCCTGGCCATTCAGAAGGCCCGGGAAAACAACATGCCCACGGAAAATATTCAGCGGGCCATCCAGAAAGGTACCGGCGGGCTGGAGGGGGAAAGCTACGAGCAGATGAACTACGAGGGCTACGGGCCCGGCGGGGTGGCGGTACTCCTGGAGATCATGACCGACAACCGCAACCGGACCGCCGCCGAGATTCGCCACCTCTTTTCCCGGCATGGGGGAAGCCTGGGGGAGACGGGCTGCGTAGCCTGGATGTTCTCCCGCAAGGGCTACCTGGTCATAAACGAAGAAGCTGCCAAGCTGGATGAAGACGAACTGATTCTGGAAGCCCTGGAAGCGGGCGGCGAAGATGTTACCCGGGAGGGCGGCAGCTACAATATAATTACCGCTCCCGAAGATTTGGAAAAGGTAAAGGAGTACTTCCAGAACAAGGGGATACCCGTGGAGAGCGCTGAGGTTACCATGCTGCCTCAAACCACGGTAAAGGTGGAGGATCCCGAGGAAGCGGGGCGCATTCTGAAATTAATGGAAGCCCTGGAAGATCATGACGATGTCCAGAATGTGTACGCCAACTTTGACATTGACGAAAAGCTGATGGAGATGAGATGGTAAATATTAATCAAGATGTATAATTTATCCTCCTAACGGGTATGCTTATTTTTAACCATACCCGGGAGGAGGTTGGAAGTGGAGAACAAGGAGCGCAAGCGCCGGAGATGGCGCTGGCTGGCCGGCATCGGTGCCGCCGTGCTGCTGATCCTGGTGGGGCTGGCCCCGCTGTTCTTATTGGTTATCTACCCGCGCATGGGCTGGCAGGACCCGTTCTCGGAGAAAGCAGGGCAGGAAGAAAGCTCTCCAGGGGAAGAGAGCGCTCCCGAACGGTACATGGTGCAGTACCTGTACCGCTATTGCCGCCACGGGAAGGTCTGCTCCTCCGCCAATATTCCCCTGGATTACCCGGAACCCCCCCAATCCCTGGTGGAGATCGCTCTGGCCCTGCAAAACAGCAATCTCAACATCCAGAAGCTGCTGGCGGAGATACGCGTTCCTGACGACTGGCACCTGGCGGAGATAAATCCGGACCGGGAGCAGACTCTCTTCCTGTTGACCTGCCTGGGAGATCTCTGCCCTGACTGCGCCGACCGGCAGTACCTGGGTCTTTACCAGGATCATATTGCCGTCTTCCGGGGAGTGCCCCCGGAGGGACAGTTGGTGGAGATTACGGAGATCAAAGTCAAGGAGATCGACCGGGAACTGTTGGAAAAGGGGCTGCCCTTTGACTCGGAGGAGCAGAAGCGGATGTACCTGGAGACCTTTACCAGCTAGGGCCGGCACTTTTACGGGACCTAAACCGGAACATCTGTTCCGGTTTTTTGTTTGCGCGGAAGGATTTGCCCGTCGGGCTAAAGAATAGATTAAAAAAAGAAAAGCAAGCAGGGGTGAGCAGGTGCGCGTCTTGGGTATTGACCCGGGAGTGGCCTTAACCGGCTACGGGGTGCTGGAGGAGCAGGGAGGGGATTATCTCCGGCTGGCCTCGGGCTGCATTCGTACAGCGGAGAAGCTGCCCATGCCCCGGCGGCTGGAGCTTATTTATGATCAGATCATGGAGTTGATCCGCCTCTACCGTCCCGATGCCCTTTCCCTGGAGCAGCTTTTTTTTAGCAAAAACACCCGGACCGCCTTGCAGGTTGGCGAAGCCCGGGGCATCGTAATCCTGGCGTCGGCCAAGTCCGGCCTGGAGCTGCACCAGTATACCCCCCTGCAGGTAAAACAGGCGGTGGCCGGTTACGGCCGGGCGGCCAAGGAGCAGGTGCAGAGAATGGTGCAGATCCTGTTGAAACTGGAAGAACTGCCCGCCGTGGACGACGAGGCGGATGCCCTGGCCGTGGCCCTATGCCACCTGCAGCACCGCCGCTGGCAGGAAGCGGTTAAGAGAGGAGCGGGGCGATGATCGAGTACCTTCGCGGCCCTCTGGTTTCTGTGGAGGAAGGGGCCGCGATCCTGGAAATAGGGGGAGTGGGTGTACGCATTCTTATCCCCGACACCGTTTCCCTTCTCCCGGCGCCGGAGAGCCGGGAGGTTACTCTTTATACCCGCCTGGTGATCCGGGAAGAAGAGATCCTGCTCTACGGTTTCAGCGACCCCCGGCAGCGGGAGCTCTTTAACCTGATTACCGGGGTGAGCGGCTTCGGACCCCGCCTGGCTCTCTCCCTCCTGAACCTCTTTTCCGTGGAGCAGCTTTGCTCGGCCATTGCCGCTGAGGACGCAGCCCTTCTCAGCCAGGCTCCGGGAGTGGGACGCAAAAGCGCCCAGCGCCTGATCCTGGAATTGAAGGAGAAGGTTAAATCTTTCCCGGCAGCCGTCGCTCCTGCCCGGGAGGCAGGGGAAGCGGGGCTGCGGGTTGATATTATCGAGGCCCTCTGTGCCCTGGGCTATTCCCGCCTGGAGGCCGCCGATGCCCTGCGGAGGGTGGAAATGGAGCGCGGCGCCCCGGAAAACCGGGAAGAGGGGCTCAAGCTGGCTTTGCAAAAACTGGCTTCCCGCTCCTAAGCGGGGCCGAAAGGAGCAGGCATGGTGCAAGACCGGATCGTTACATCCAGCAGGCGGGTGGATGATGACCAGCAGCTGGAGGTCGGCCTGCGCCCGCAGACTTTGCAGGAGTTCGTGGGACAGGAGAAAATAAAAGAGAAGCTGGCTATATATATCGAGGCGGCCCGGGAGCGCCAGGAACCCCTGGATCACGTTCTTCTTTACGGCCCCCCGGGGCTGGGGAAGACTACCCTGGCCCACATTATTGCCCGGGAGATGGGGGTTAATATCCGGGTCACCTCGGGGCCGGCCATCGAGAGGCCGGGAGACCTGGCCGCCCTGCTCACCAACCTGAACCGCGGGGATGTTCTCTTCATCGATGAGATCCATCGCCTTCCCCGGCTGGTGGAGGAGATCCTCTACCCGGCCATGGAGGATTTTGCCCTGGATATCATTATCGGCAAGGGGCCGGGGGCGCGTTCCCTGCGCCTGGACCTGCCCCCCTTTACCCTAATCGGGGCTACGGTGCGGGCCGGGGTCCTCTCCTCGCCCCTGCGGGATCGCTTCGGCGTAGTCAGCCGCATGGAGTTTTACACCGTCCCGGAGCTGGAGGCCATCATCTCCCGGGCGGCCCGGCTGCTTCAGGTGGAGCTGGAGCCGGAAGGGGCGCGGGAGATCGCCCAGGCCTCCCGGGGTACTCCCCGGATCGCCAACCGCCTTTTAAAACGGGTGCGCGACTACGCCCAGATCCGGGCGGGCAATGTTATAACCGGGCCGGTAGCCCGGGAAGCCCTGCAGATGCTGGAGCTGGACCGGCTGGGGCTGGACGAGATCGACCGCCGCCTGCTGGCCACCGTCATCGACAAATTCCAGGGAGGGCCCGTGGGCCTGGATACCCTGGCTGCCGCCATCAACGAGGAGCCGGAAACCCTGGAAGATGTATACGAACCCTACTTGATGAAGCTGGGCTTTTTGAAGCGCACCCCCCGGGGCCGGGTGGTTACCGGGCAGGCTTACAAGTACCTGGGCCGGAGCGAAGGTCCCGCCCAGGACCCCCAGCCGCGCCTCTTCTAAGGGGCGGACCGGTTTCCCAGGAACTGAATCGGGAAAGCTATCCATGAAGACGATGCGGGAGGTTTGCCGATGACCGGACCGGAAACTCTGGGACGGGTGCTCTTGACCATAGGTGGAATCATTGTTTTGGCCGGCCTTCTTCTTCTGGCCCTGGGGCGCCTGGGGCTGGGCCGGCTCCCCGGGGATATCTTCATCCAGCGGGAGAACTT
>LFRQ01000119.1 GCA_001512835.1 Clostridia bacterium DTU022 | reverse complement strand
GCACAGCCGGGAGTATAAAAAACGGCCCCGGCTTCTACCGCCGCCGCCGAACGCAGGATGGTCCCCATATTGCCCGGATCCTGCACCCGGTCCAGGAGCAGGGCCAGGGAAAGGGGGCCCGCCAGCAAGTCGGAGAGGGGCCGTTCCCGGAAGGGGACGATGGCGGCAGCACCCTGGGGGCTTTCCGTTGCGGCCATCCGGCGAAAAAGCTGGTCGGAAAGCAGCAGCCGCCGGCTTTCCCGGGGTAGCCGGTCCGCCAGCTCGCCGCCGGCCCGGCTCTCCATAAAAGCGCGGGTCAAAAAGACCGTTTGCGGAACAATCCCCGCCGCCAGGGCTTCCCGGATCAGGTGGGGGCCCTCCAGGGCCAGCTTCCCCGCTCGCCGGCGATAGCGGCGGCTCTCCGCCAGCCGGATAAACTCCTTGACCTGCTGATTTTGCGGGCTCCTGACTTCCAGCGGGGACAACTAGATCCACCCCAGCTTCTTCAAGGCCTTGTTCTCGCCCACAGCCACAATCACATCTCCCGGGGCAACCCTGTCTTCACCGCCGGGAGAGATATTGGTCTCCTTCTCCCCTCTCAGGGCGATAACGTTGATCCCATAGCGGACGCGCAAGTTCAGTTCCTGCAAGGTGCGGCCCACCATCTCCGGCGGGGCCTCCACCTCCACGACGCTGTAGGTTTCCGATAACTCGATGAGATCGATGATATTGCGGGAGACCAGGGAATGGGCCAGCTTCTGCCCCATATCCCGTTCGGGGAAGACCACCCGGTTTACACCGATCTTGCGCAGCACCTTGCCGTGGAGCTCTGTCTGCGCCTTGGCAACTATGTAGCGGGCCCCCAGTTCCTTCAACAGGATGGAGGCCATGATGCTGTCCTGCAACTCGTGACCGATGGCCACCACGACCACGTCGAATTCGGTGACCCCCAAGGCCTCCAGGGCCTCTTCGCTGGTGGCGTTGGCCGCCACCGCATGGGTAACCTGGTCGCTTATCTGCTGGACAATGGCCTGATCCCTGTCCACTACCATCACGTCATGCCCCTCTTCGTACAAGGTCCGGGCCACGCTGGAACCGAAGCGGCCGGCACCGATCACCAGGAACTGTTTCCTTTTCATCGTTACACCCCTTGCTTCTGGGACTGCTTGCCTCCTAATATACGGCAGGCCATGATTAAAATCAACCGATAAGCAGCTTCTCCTCGGGATAGTGAAGCCCCTCTTCCCGGCGCGGCCGGGCCAGGGCAATAAAAAGGGTTAGAGGGCCGATGCGGCCGACAAACATGGTCACGATTAGGACCGCCTTGCTGAGCAGACCCAGCT
>LFRQ01000130.1:3607-7512 GCA_001512835.1 Clostridia bacterium DTU022 | reverse complement strand
TGAAGATCCGCTCCAGCTCTTCCATCTCCGCGAAAACCTGCTCCTTGATCTGCTGCGCTTTTTGGTAACTGGGGCACTGGAATTCCAAGCGGACATCGGTGCCCATCAACATGTGGTGGTACGTATGCAGGAGGCCGGTGGAAGGATAAATATAGAAATAGTAATAGACGCCCCCCGCCAGCAGCAAGATCAGGGCCAGGATTACCCAAAACCATACCGAGCCGATGGACAAAAAAGAAGGCCGAACGTAATTACCGGAGGGGTAGCTGTCCGGGGTCACTAGTTCCTCCTTCCAAAGCAATATCTAGCCATTAATATACCATCTATGCATAAAAAAACAAGGGGTAAAACCAGTTGAGCCTTCCTTTTAATGCCTTGATGCGGGCATTTGAAAGAAGGCGGGGAGAAGGGAAACTAAAGGGGCACGGTGGAAAGGGCACCGGAAAAAGGGCGGCCCCGGAACAGCCCGGGACCGCCCCCTAGCACTCTCTCAGCCAACCCGGGCCCGGGACTGCTCCGCCACCCTCCTGCGGGGATGGATGGTCCCCTGAGGACAGGCCTTGGCACATTCGCCGCAATCGTCGCATTTCTCCAGGTCAATAACGGCCAGGTTATTCTCAATGGCTATCGCTTCCCGGGGACAGGCTTTGACGCAGATCCGGCAAGCGGTACAACCCACGGTACAAGCCCTGCTGACGGATTTGCCCCGGTCGTGGGAGTTGCACAGCACCAGGTGCCCCGCTTCACTCTTGGGCAGGATTTGAATGATCTTCCGGGGGCAGGCCTCGCGGCAAAGGCCGCAGCCGTTGCATTTATCCAGGTCAACCAGCGGCAGCCCGTGGGCCCCCATGCTGATGGCTTCAAAAGGACAGGCCCGGACGCAATTGCCCAGCCCCAGGCAGCCGTAAGGGCATGCCTTGGCGCCGCCGCAATACTTTTCCGCCTCGGCACAGTCCTCGATCCCATGATAGATAAAGCGTTCGGCGGCCTTCTCCCGATCGCCGATGCAGAATACGACGGCCGCCAGGGAAGCAACTTCTTCCACCGACTGCCCCATCACGGCGGCGATTTCCCGGGCGCACTGGCTCCCCCCGGGAATGCAGGCGTTGAGGGGAGCTTTCCCTTCCACCACCGCCTCCGCATAGTTGGAACAACCGGCATAACCGCAGGCACCGCAGTTGGCGCCGGGCAAAATCTCCCGGATGGTCTCCACCCTGGGGTCGCTTTCAATGGCAAAGTACTTGGAAGCCAGGGCCAGGAGGACCCCAAAAACAATTCCCGTGCCTCCCAGGACGGCTACGGCATACAGCATGTTGTTCACCCTCTTCTCACCTCCTGACGGCACCCCTTATTAAATGGATAACATTCCTTTAAAGCCCATAAAAGCCAGGGAGAGAATTCCCGCCGTAATCAAGGTAATGGCCGTCCCCTGAAAAGCCTTGGGCACATTGGCCAGTTCCAGGCGCTCCCTGATTCCGGCCATGATGATCAGGGCCAGGGAGAAGCCGACGGCCGCCGATATGGCAAAGACCAGGGACTCCAGCAGGCTATACTCCTCCTGGACCGCCAGCAAAGCTACCGCCAGCACGGCACAGTTGGTGGTAATCAGGGGCAGGTAGATTCCCAGCCCCTGGTAGAGGGTGGGGCTGATTTTCCGCAGCACCGTTTCCACCAGCTGGACCAGGGAGGCAATCACCAGGATAAAGGCCACTATCTGCAGGTAAAGCAAGTTGAAAGGCTCCAGAAGGTAGGTATACAGCAGCCAGGTAACCAGGGTGGATATGGTCATGACGAAGATCACCGCCATGCTCATCCCCACGGCGGTCTCCATCTTGCGGGAGACCCCCAGGAAGGGGCAGATCCCGAAAAAGCGCATCAGGACAAAGTTTTCTACAAAGATATAGACAAAAATCAGTGCCAGCAGCTTTTCCATGGCGACCCTCCTTAACCGATATTGAAGCGCTTAAAGGCCACGTTGGAGAGGGCTATGAGCAAGCCCAGCACGACAAAGGCTCCCGCCGGGGCGGCAAACACGGCAAAAGGCTCAAAGCCCGATCCGAAAACTTGCACCTCGGCGCCGGTGCCGGCCAGGAAGGTGCCGGACCCGATAATCTCCCTTATGGCAGACAGCAGCAGCAGGGCCAGGGTAAAGCCCAGGCCCATGCCCAGGCCGTCCAGGAAGGAACGGAAAATGGTGTTCTTGCCGGCAAAGGCCTCCGCCCGGCCCAGGATAATGCAGTTGACCACAATCAAGGGAATAAAAATCCCCAGGTCCCGGTAAAGATCCGGCTGAAACGCTTTCAGCAGCATCTCCACGATGGTCACAAAAGTGGCGATCACCACGATATATACCGGGATGCGCACCTGCTCCGGGATTAGCTTGCGCAGGGCGGAGATCACCACGTTGGAACAGATTAGAACCGCCATGGTGGAAAGGCCCATGCCCAGCCCATTTTTCACCATGGTGGTCACCGCCAGGGTGGGGCACATCCCCAGAACCAGGCGAAAGGTCGGGTTTTCGGGGAGAATGCCTCTCCAGATATCCTTCCAGGGGCTGCTCATTCTTCTTCACCTCCGGATTCCAGCGCTTTCTGCAAGGCATCCCGGACCGCCTCCACGATCCCGGCGCTGCTTCCCGTCGCTCCGGTCTTAACGTCCACTTCCAGATTCTGCTCGTCGATGATCCGCTGGGGAATGACGGCATAAGCGGTGGCAAAGTAAGTGTCCGTTTCCTCCTGGCTGATCACCTTGATGTCGGTGATTTTGCCGCCTTCCACGGTTACTTCCACCACAATATCGCCCTTGTATCCCTGTCCGGTCCCCTGGTAGGTCCCGTCAGGCACGGAGGCAATATCGAAGCCCTCTTCTTCCATCCCCAGGTAGTTGGCGGCCACGGTATCCACCACCAGCCGGACGGAGTTGATCATAGCCGTGGTGGAGATGGTGGCTCCGCTGACGGTATCCACGTCCACGCCGGCCTGGATGGCGTCGCCCACTCCCTTGCCCATCAGGCGCTCCAGGAATTCCGGCTTGGCGATAACATCACCCACTCCCGGCGTCTCGGAAGAGCAGTCCAGGACCCGGATAGCGGTAATCTTCCCTTCGCTGCTGACGGCCATGTTGTAAGTGACCCAGCCCCCGTAGCCTTTAAACTGCACGGTGGCCATCACCCCCAGCAGCTTTCCGCTGCCGTCGTAGACCAGGGTGTAGGTGCCGTCTTCTTCCTCTTTAACCTCCGTGGAGCTTACATCGGGAAAGAAGTCTTTCAGCGCCTGCAAGGTTTCCTGCCGCTCGTTTTCGGCAATTACCGGCGCGGTAATATTGTTTACTCCGGCCAAAACCGCCGCCGATACAATGCCGACTACGGCCAGAGTTAAAACCAGGCGCAGCAGCTCACGCACTTCTCTTCACCCCCCCGAAGCTTTTCGGCTGCGTAAAGTTGTCGATTATGGGAGTCAAGGCATTCATGATCAGAATGGCAAAGGTAACCCCTTCCGGGTAAGCGCCGTAAAGGCGAATAAGCATGGTAATTACGCCGCAGCCCACGCCAAAAATCAAGCGGCCCCAGGGGGTAACGGGGGAGGTGACCATGTCGGTGGCCATGAAGAGGGCGCCCAGGAGCACCCCCCCGGCCAAAACATGAAACAGGCCGGTCTTGAGGGCGTTTTCATAGAAGCCGCCCCCCAGCAGCGCTCCCATGATGAAGACCGTTCCCAGGTAGCCGCCCGGGATCCGCCAGTCGATGCGGCCTTTATAAAAGAGCCACAGGGCCCCGATAATCAAGGCCAGGGCGCAGGTTTCCCCCAGGGCCCCCGCCACATTGCCCAGGAAAAGCTGCTTCAGGGTAACTTTCAGGGCGTCCTCCTGGGAATTGAGGGGCGTGGCCACGGTGATGATATCGGCCC
>LFRQ01000130.1:1482-3576 GCA_001512835.1 Clostridia bacterium DTU022 | reverse complement strand
AACGCCCGCCCCACCAGGGCGGGGTTAAAGATGTTGCTGCCGATCCCGCCGAAGACCTGCTTGCCGATAACGATGGCCACCACGGCACCGATCACCACCAGCCACCACGGCGCCGAGGCCGGCAGGGTCATGGCCAGCAGCAGCCCTGTTACCGCGGCACTGCCGTCGCCAAAAATGTTTAATTTGCGCAGGCAGATGGCTTCGGCAATCATGGCCGCCGCCATGGAGATAGCCATGGTAATCAAGGCCCGGTAGCCAAAAAAATAGACCGCGGCCAAGGCCGCAGGGAAGAGCGCGACCAGCACATCGATCATGATGCTGGGGATGGTATCCATCGTCCGTATATGGGGAGATGAAGAAACTACGAATTTACCGTTCAACACCAACCCTCCGTCCCTATAATTTATTTTCTCTTGCGCCCCATGACCTGGGCTTTAGCCAGGCGAAAATACTGGGTCAAGGGGCGGGAAGCGGGACAAACATAAGCGCAGCAGCCGCACTCGATGCAATCCATGACGTGCATTTTTTCAGCCCGCTCAAACAATTTATGTTCGGTCAGCTGGGCCAGGGTGACGGGCACCAGGCCCATGGGGCAAACGTCCACACACTTTCCGCACCGGATGCAGGGAACCGCCTCCCGAAGCGCCATCTCTTCCCGGGTGAGAACGGTAATCCCCGAAGTGCCCTTGACTACCGGTATATCGGCGTCGGGCTGAGCCAGTCCCATCATCGGCCCGCCTATAACCAGCTTGACGGCATCTTCTTTAACCCCGCCGCAGGCTTCCAGCACCTCTTTGACCAGGGTCCCTATCCGGACCAGCAGATTGCAGGGACGGGCCACGCCTCCTCCGGTAACGGTAACCACCCGCTCGTAGAGGGGCTTGCCCTGCTTTAGGGCTTCGGCAACAGCCACCGCCGTGCCCACGTTGTGGTTAACCACCCCCACATCCATGGGGAGCCCCCCGGAAGGAACTATGCGGCGGGTGGTGGCCTTGATCAGCATCTTCTCGGCTCCCTGGGGATACTTGGTGGGCAGGGAGACCACCCGGATCCCGGGGCTGCCTTCCACGGCCTGCCGGAGGACGCGCAAAGCATCCAATTTATTATTTTCGATACCGATAATTCCTGTTTTCGCTCCCAGGGCTTTCATAATCGCCTTGAGCCCGAAAACAATATCCTCGGGCCGCTCCAGCATTAGCCGGTGGTCGGCGGTAAGATAGGGCTCGCACTCGGCGCCGTTCAGGATCACTAGGTCAATGGGTTTATCGGCCGGGGGGGACAGCTTGACGTGGGCGGGGAAGCAAGCTCCGCCCAGGCCCACGATGCCCGCCTCCCTGATCAAGCGGCGGATCTCATCGGGCGTCAACTCCTCCAAGGGGGGCGGCGCCTGCAGGGAAGGATCCCGCTTGTCTTCGCCGTCGGAGACAATGGTGATCGCCTCCACCGCTTTTCCCATGGAATGGCGGTAAGGCCCGATGGCGGCCACTTTCCCGGAAACGCTGGCGTGAACGGGTGCCGAAACAAATTCCTTGCTCTCGCCTATTTTCTGCCCAACAAAAACATGGTCTCCCACAGCGACCAGCGGTTCGCAGGGGGCGCCAATATGCTGCAGCAGGGGTATCACCACCTGCGCCGGAACCGGCAGCGCGGTAATGGCTAAAGAGGCAGTTAACTCCTTGTGGTAATCCGGGTGAACGCCCCCCCTAAATCCAGCAGCGCCCAAACGCAAAAAAATCACCTCTTCCCGCTAGGATGGATTCAATTCCTATATCTTGAGAAGCTTTCGTGAAAACTGCTTAAAAATCCTGCCCTAAAATAATAATACACCATCCATCTGCCCCTTTTAACCACTAAAAAAAACAGTTCAAAGAAAAAGGGTACGGCTGATTGCACCGTACCCTTTTTGTAATTCGACCGAAAGAGGCTGGGTTTATCTATCCAGCAGCATCTTTATCTATTCATCAGTTTCTTTATCTATTCAGCAGCTTCATCGTTCTGGGTAGTTTCTTCTTCGGTTTCCTCTTCGGTCTGCTCGTCGGTTTCTTCGCCGGTCTCCTCACCGGTTTCCTCTTCGGTCTGCTCGTCGGTTTCCTC
>LFRQ01000130.1:1259-1411 GCA_001512835.1 Clostridia bacterium DTU022 | reverse complement strand
GTCGCAGCCCACGGCAAAGACGAACATCATGGCGAAAACCAGCAGAAGAGTCAACCCCCACTTGAATATCTTCTTCTTCATTGCTTCAGCTCACCCCTCCTTTCCAAAAAATATTGCTTCCTAAGAAGCGGTTATTATTCTTCTTGATCATA
>LFRQ01000130.1:0-1063 GCA_001512835.1 Clostridia bacterium DTU022 | reverse complement strand
AGGGGACAGGGGAAATTACGGCATTGGCAAATTATCCGATGATTTGCTGGAAAAAATTAACTCAGCAGATCTGCGGTAGATCTTTCAGGTTTTTTGAGGCAAACAAAAAAATCGAGACTTCTGCGAAGTCCCGATTTTATTGATTTTTTGCTGGTGGGCGAAGCAGGATTTGAACCTGCGACCCCCTGCTTGTAAGGCAGGTGCGCTCCCGCTGCGCTATTCGCCCCCCAGGAAAATATAAATGGTGACCCCTAGGGGATTCGAACCCCTGCTGCCAGCTTGAAAGGCTGGTGTCCTAACCGATTAGACGAAGGGGCCATGACTTTGGTGGGCCCACCAGGACTCGAACCTGGAACCGACCGGTTATGAGCCGGCTGCTCTACCAACTGAGCTATAGGCCCTCGATTGGTATTCCTTTAAACAAAAAAACAACCTGCTGCAGCCACAGTGAAATGTTACATATGGAGTTTAACACAGCCCCAATTGCGTTGTCAAGATGCCTGAATTTTAAACATGATGAGACCTCTGCTCCTTTTCGTGGGGGAGTTCGGCAGCTTGACCGATAGAGGTCTCATTCTATATTCAACCCCTACTCATCTACTAAAATTGTACAACTGCCGGGGGCGTACCTTTTGGCTCATTCCTATATTCAACATAACAGATTATTCCTAACCTAAGTGTATTAGGGATGCGCCAAAAAACCGCCCCCCTGGCTTACCCGAGGATGAACCAAAGGCACCGTCCTCCCCGGCCCGCTATTTGCCATGGGAGCAAACCGTGACTATTTTTTTTTATTTCTTTATTGATTTAATTATCTGGCAGGATAATTGGGCAGGCTTATCGAATAAATGGATCGTCATTTGTTTAAAGACAGGGGGCACTATGAAATTAATTAAGGAGGTTACCAGATAATGGCGTTTGCTGATATCCTGGGCATGGTAAGAAAGAAAATGGAAACGAGCGATACCTCGAAGGCGCAAGGCGTAACCGCTACTTTCCAGTTTGAGCTCTCCGGCGACAACGGAGGCACCTTCCAGCTGAAGGTGACGGACGGGAACGTGGA
>LFRQ01000085.1 GCA_001512835.1 Clostridia bacterium DTU022 | reverse complement strand
GGAGCAAAGCCGGCGGGAGAAGAAGAAAGCCTGCCGGGGGAAGACGGCGCACCGGAGTACCAGTGGGTTTACGGTACGGCACCCCTGGGGAACCCGTACATTTTTCCGCAGCTGCCGGAGAGGGGCGGGTTTGTCGTCTTCGCCAACAGCTTTGACCGGGCCTACAATTTCCTGCACAGCAGGCTGAAGGGGCAGGAGACCTCCACCCTGCCGGAGCAGACCATGTCCCGCCTGAGCATGCGCAATGTCAAGGGGATGGCCGGCTTTTACATGGCCAAGAATCTAACGATTAACGGGAAGCCCTACCACTTTTTTGTCACCACCTCCGGCGGGAATGAAGAGCTCACCATCTCCGGCAAACTGGTGCTCCACGTATCGGAGATGGCTTTTGCTCGCCTGGATGCCATTATCCTGGTCCTGGACATACCGGTCACCAAAATGTGGTTCCTGGAGCCCTGGAACAGCCTGCTGGTCAACGTTGCCGGGATTGGGAATACCGTGGGTACAGGCCGGGAGGTCTTTTTCAACGCCCACTACATGGAGGTGGAGCGGATTACCATCCCCAATTTGGAACTGAACTTTAAGGAGGGGCACCATACTTCCTATACCAGCTTTGAATTCCGGGAATTGATTATTCAGTAGCCTTTCCGGTGTAAATTTCGCGGCCCGGAGACGGAGAATCTCCGGGCTTTTTTTAACGCCCTGCCGGGGCGCTGTTTGGGCTGCGATAACGGCGGAGAAGAAGGGCTCCGATGGAGGTGCGGGAGGAGGCTTTTGCTGGAGGGTTAACCCGGCTGCCGGGCGGCAAAATTCTGGAAATGGCTGAACCAGTCCGGGTGGGCTTCGATGTACTCTACCAGGAGGGAGAGGCGCCGAATGGCTTCGGGGGTGAGATTATGCTCGATGCATTCCACGTTTTCCAGGAGCCTCTCCCGGACCCCGATGGCCGAGAAAAACTTTTCCAACATGTCGTGCCTCTGGAGCAGGCGGCGGCCGATCCTTTTTCCCCGGGGGGTTAAGACGATGACCCCGTATTTTTCGTAGACGATCAACTCTCTTTCCAAGAGACGGTGCAGCATGCTGGTAACGGAGGAAGGTTTCACGTTCAGGACCCGGGCCAGGTCATTGACCCGGGTAAAGCCGTTCTCTTCGCATAGGCGGCAGATCATCTCCAGGTAGTCCTCCATGCTGGCGGTGAGGGAATCTGCCGGACGGGCCAGGGCATACCCCCTGAAGGTGCGAAAGTTCTCTTGGTTGCCGGTCATACCCATCACCACCGGAAGTGTTCCAGCCTCTTCTGCTAGCTATTGTATGTTTTCTCCGGCGGCTTGTTCCCTCGGGGAGAAGATGCTTTGCCAGGTATAAGCGGGGAAGAAAAGGTTCAGGCTAGGTAGTTGGTTCTTCTTGCCAAAGGGAAATGCTAAAAACTTGTAGAATGTTTACAGAAAATCAAAGTTCGAGGGAAGAAACGCCATGCACCAAAGAAGAAGTAAGGCAAGCGGCAAATTTTTTAAGAACTTTCCCCGCCTATTTTTGCTGGTTTTGGTTTTAATAATCTGCTTCCTGGCGGGTTATCTAAGCCGGAAGCGGCTGCCCGCTTACGGCAGCCAGCCGCCGGCAGCAAGCGATCCCGTGGAGGAGCCCGGGGAAGGGGGCGACCATCCCGGGGACCCCGATCCCGGCGACGAACCCGACCCGGGTGATGAACCGGATCCCGGCGACGAACCGGACCCGGGCGATGAACCCAACCCCGGCGGCACACCCGATCCCGGTGCCGGCGCCGGTTCCGGGAAGAAACCGGATCCGCCGCCTTCCAGTAATCTATTAACCGTTGCCGACGGGAACTACCTGCTGGCCCTGGTGACGAAAAATACCACCCTGGGGAGGTATGCCCCCACCGACCTGGTCCCCATCCCCCGGGAAATGTGGTACCAGGAATATCCTTTCCAACTGCGGAAGGAAGCCTATATCCACCTTCGGGCCATGTGGGAGGATGCCCGGGCGGAAGGGCTTAACCTGGCCGTTTGCTCGGCGTACCGCAGCTACGATACCCAGCGACATCTTTTTAACAGTTATGCGGCCAAGTATGGAGAGAAGGAGGCCAACCGGTCCAGCGCCCGTCCCGGCCAGTCGGAGCACCAGCTGGGGACCACCGTGGACTTCGCCGTGCGCGGAGTGCCCGAAGCCTACCTTGACGAATACTTTGGCGAAACCCCGGAGGGGATCTGGCTGGCGGAGAACGCCTACAAGTACGGCTTTGCCATGAGCTACCCCCAGGGGACCGAGGAGATCACGGGCTACATCTATGAACCTTGGCACTTCCGCTATATCGGCGTGAAAGCGGCAGAGGAGTGGAAGGAATCGGGGCTGATCCTGTGCCAGTTTCTGGAACAATGCCCCCAGTACTGGCTTGAGGACTAGCCGCTGATCAGGGCTCCCCGGAGGGCGGGGGCTCCCGGCGGAGGGTGTAGATGTGCTCCACAATGCCGAGAAAGATGGCGCCGGCCAGCCGCCTCCGGTGGCTCTCCTGGCGGATTAAAGCCCGGTCGTCGGGGTTGGTGATAAAGGCCATCTCCACGATGACCCCGGGGATAACGGCCCTGTTGGTAAGCAGGTAGTCCCCTTCCTTGGTCTTCTGGTGGATTAACTGGCCCGGCCGGGGGTTCACATTGACCACGGGGTTTATATTCCTCTGAATGATTTCTGCCAGGAGCGGGTTCTCGGGCCGGTTGTTCCTATAAAAGACGATAGCCCCGCGCACGCTGGGGTCGGGAAAAGAATTGATATGCAGGCTGACGAAAAGGTCGGCCCCGCTTTCATTGATGATGCGCAGCCGCCCCTTCATATCCCTCTGGTAGCGGGACTCCAGGTCGTCGGGATAGTGTTCGCTGACATCCCGGTCCGCGGTCCGGGTCATGATTACCCGGGCTCCGGCCTGTTCCAGCAAGCGCTTCAGTTCCAGGCCTACAGACAGGCAAACCTCTTTCTCCAGGACCTCCTCGTAATGGGCCCCCGGATCAATGCCCCCGTGGCTGGGATCTATTACCACCGCTACACCGCGCAGGGGAAATCCGTAGTAGAGCGAGACGGGTTCGGCCTGGGGGATGACTTTAAGAATTACCGCCAGGAGCAGCAGGATTATGGCCGTGCCGGGGAGGACCCCCCTGGGGATAACCAGCAACCTGATTTTCGGCGAAGACATGCTGTCCCCCCTCGCCCCTTTTACTAATTTTTATGGGAGAAGGGGGCGCATAATGCCAAATTAAAAATATATCGCCGGGACGGTTCTCCTGATATATGTCATTGCATATATCACGGTGACGGTTCCAATGATATTATCAGGGGAACGTTCTCCTTATATCGCCGGGACGGTTCTTTGGCTATATATTTGCCACGGAGGTTCTTGCCTGGGGGAGTCAATCAACATGGAGCGGCCTAGCCGGCCCTGCTCGGGCGGCTCCCGGCCCGGGGGTTGCAGAAGGGGGAGGCGAGGTGTATGCTAAGAGCAGAAAAAAAGGAGACCGTTTTTCGAATAATTGCCGGAAAGGAGATTGCTCATGCTGAAAATAACTGCCCGCGCGGCGGATAGGTTTAAGGAAATCCTGGCCAAGGAACAGAAAGAGCAGGCCTATATCCGCCTTTATATCAGCGGCATGGGGTGAGGCGGACCCCGGTTCGGCCTGACTCTGGAAGAGTCGGTTCAAGCTGGCGATATCGTCGAGGATGCGGAGGGGCTGCGCCTGGTTTATGATCAAAGCATCTCCGCCTTTCTCCAGGGGAAATGGATCGATTACCGCCCAGGATTTGGCGGGGGCTTTACCGTAACCGACGGAGACTCCGGTTCGGATTGCGGCTGCGGCTAATGCTGTTCCCAAAAGGGCGGCCGGCTTAACGGCTTAATACTTAAACCAAATAAGCGGTATACTTGGCGGGGGCTGTGTTTGGAGAACGCAGCCCTTTTTTTGTCCTGCTCCGCCCTTAAATAAGCTATGTTCAGTTTATTATCTATTGACATTTATATATGAAAATTGATATAATTTCAAAAGTAATTCAAATTTCCCCTGGCATTAGATTGGCAACGGAGCAGGAGCCGGGTTCGGTGCGCCTGCTCCCGCTCTCCAGATGGCAACAGGCCCCATGGCCAGGGGGCACACCGGTAAAACCGGTATCCACCTCATTTACAAGTTTATTATTAATTCCAAGGAAGGGAGAAGAGAGATGAAAGCGGAAGATGTCAAAAAGATCGCCGTGATTGGCGCGGGGGACATGGGGCACGGTATAACGGCTGCCTTCTTGCTGGGTGGTTACCAGGTGACTATGCGGGACATCGATCAAAAGTTCCTGGATAAAGGGCTGGCCGGCATTAAATCCAGCTTTGACCGGTTCAAAGCCAAGGGAAAGCTGACCGATGAAGCCTATGACGATGCCATGGCGCGCCTGACCACCACCCTGGATCTCCAGGAAGCGGTGAAAGATGCCGATTTTGTCATCGAGGCGGTTCCCGAGAAGCTGGAGCTGAAGCAGAGCGTTTTCGCCGATCTGGACAAGTTTGCTCCCCAGCATGCCATCCTGGCCACCAACACTTCCAATATCAGCATTACCGATATTGCTTCGGCCACCCAGAGACCGGAAAAGGTAATCGGCTATCACTTTTTCAACCCCGCGGTATTGATGAAGCTGGTCGAGGTGATCAAGGGACAGAAGACTTCTGACGAATCCGTCCAGGTGGGCTATGACCTGGCGCAGAAAATTAGAAAGGTGCCGGTCATTGTGAAGAAGGACTCCCCCGGCTTTATCTTTAACCGGGTTAATGAGCCGACCCTGGTCCTGCTCTCCAAGATCCTGGAGGTGGGCCACCCCACTCCCGAAGAGTTCGACGCCGCCTTCAAGCCCGTTACTCCCATGGCGCCCTTTGAATTGATGGATTTCGTGGGCATCGACATCGCGGTACACGGGATGGAGTATTTTGCCCGGGTGCTGAGCGAAGATTACAAGCCTTCCGAGGCCCTTTTGGCGTACGTAAAAGCGGGGAACCTGGGCAAGAAGACGGGCAAAGGCATTTACGACTGGTCCAAGGGGAGGCCGGAGATCGATCTCTCCAAGGCCACCACGGAGTACGACCTTAACCACGTGGTCGCCCTGCAGGTTAACGAGGCCACCAAGCTCCTGGAAGAAGGCGTGGTGGACGATCCCGCCCAGATCGACCTGGCCATGGTCAACGGCGGCGGTTCACCCCTGGGCCCCTTTGCCCTGGCCGGCAGCATCGGCTACCCGCTGCTCCTGAGCAAGCTGGAAGAGATCTACAACAAGTTCCCCCTGGATATCTTTAAGCCCACGAAGACCATGCAGGAAGGCAAGATCCAGCTTTAAGCCGCCAGATCCGGCTTTAAGCCTGTTCAAGCGAAAATTAATTCCCCCGGCGATGCCGGGGGAATTTTTTATTTTTGCGGGGACCGGTCCAGCTCAAAGGCATCGTGGAGAACCCGGACGGCCAGCTCCCCGTAGTGGGCGTTAACCACGCAGGAGATGCGGATCTCCGAGGTGCTGATCATTTCGATGTTGATATTATGTTCGGCCAGGGCCTTAAACATCCGGGAGGCCACCCCGGGATGGTTCTTCATGCCGATCCCAACCACCGAGACCTTGGCGATGCCGTTGTCGATGCGCACCTCCCGGGCGCCGATCTCCCGGGCGATTTGCTCCATCAGGGGGCGGGCCTTGTGTTCATCGCCCCGGGGCACGGTGAAAGTAAAGTCGGTGAAGCCTTCGCTGCTGGCGTTCTGGATGATCATGTCCACATTAATGGCCTCCTGGGCCAGGGGCGAGATGATGCGGTAAGCAATCCCGGGCCGGTCGGGGACGCCGATTACGGATATCTTGGCTTGATTGCGGTCCAGGGTTATTCCCGATACGATAGCGTTCTCCATCTCTATTTTCTCCTCCTCCACAATCCAGGTACAGCGGTTGCTCCCGAAGGACGACTTGACCAGCAGGGGCACCCGGTATTTCCAGGCCAGCTCCACGGCCCGAATCTGCAGCACCTTGGCTCCCAGGCTGGCCATCTCCAGCATCTCCTCGTAGGCGATCTTCTCCAGATGGCGCGCCTTGGGGCAGATATGGGGATCGGTGGTGTAGACCCCGTCCACGTCGGTATAAATCTCGCAAACATCCGCCCGGAGAGCGGCGGCCAGGGCTACCGCCGTGGTATCGGAGCCGCCCCGGCCCAGGGTGGTGATATCCCCCGCTTCCGTCACGCCCTGGAAGCCGGCCACTATGGCGATGATTCCCTGGCGGAGGGTATGCTCCAGCTTCTCCCCGCCCACGGAGAGGATCCGGGCCTTGGTATGGCTGGAGTCGGTGCGCAGGGGCAGCTGGAAGCCCAGGTAGGAGCGGGCGGGGCAGCCCAGCCCGTTCAGAGCCATGGCCAGCAGGGCGGCGCTGACCTGTTCGCCGGTGGATACCAGCACGTCCTGTTCCCGCTCCGGGGGCAAAGGACTAAGCTCCCGGGCCAGGTTAAGAAGACGGTCGGTTTCTCCGGCCATGGCGGAAACCACTACGGCCACCTGGTTCCCTTGCGCCCTGGCGGCGGCGACGCTGCGGGCTACGTTCCGGATATGCTCCGGGGTGGCCAGGGAGCTTCCACCATATTTCTGGACAATCAGGCCCATGGCAGATCACTCACCTTTGCTGCTGATTCTATAATGGTTATATTTTCGCATAAGATACAAGCTTCGACAATAACTTTAGTAACAAAACAACGCCTTCCCCCAAAGGGGAAGGCGCCAGGATAAGAAAGCCCGGCCAAGAAGAGCTTATTTCAACATCTCGATAAAGGCCTGCAGGCGGGTTTTGATCCCCTCCCCGGGAGTGAAGCTGTAGTTGTCGTCGATAAGAAGCATGGGCAGGTCCGCTTCTTTCAGATAATCCCGCAGGTCGGGGTAATCCAGCTTGTGGGGATCGCAGAAGGAGATAATGTAGCCGATCACCCCGTCCACATTGTATTCCCGTGCCCGGTCCAGGATATACTGGAAGCGCTGGATTCCCGGGCCCCGGTCGGTGCGGGGGCACTGGAAGTTGACAAAATAGTGCTCCTTCAAGCCCTGGTAGGGATCATCGGTTAACGGAATATCTTTTTCCCACACCCTGAAGCCGATGCAGGTATCGTCGGCGACCACCTGCCCCCCCGCTTCCTCGATCATGCGGTAAAAGGTGCTGTCATCCAGGATGCTGCCCCAGACCAGCAGGCGCGGGTTGGCGGGCTTCCAGGGGTCGCGGTTTTTAACCTCTTCCAGGGCCTCCCGGAGCAGGGGGGTGAACTCCTCGGCGGGAATAACGCTGCCCGCCAGCAGCAGGTCCATCATCTCGCTGCCCTTGATCAAAGGGGGATTCTCCAGGCGCAGCCGGTAGAGTTCCCGGATAAGAGCGCGGTTGGCATTGGAGGCCTCAATCTCTTTCTTCAAAGCGTCCCGGTCCGGGGCGTTCCCCGTCAACTGCTCCAGGCTTTCGTAGAAGAAGTTCAGCTCCCGGAGGAAAAAATCCTGGGCCCAGGGGGTAAGCTGGTGGGGAACGTTAAACAGCCGCGAATAAGAAAAGGGGAAGTAATAGGTCCAGATGCCGTAAAGCCTCTGGATCATGTCGCAGCTGTGGGAGATGACCAGGCCGTCCAGGAAATCCAGGCGCCCCTTCAAGCCCTGGGCCATGATATTGCGCACGTAGCTGCAGCCGTACGGCTCCAGGTAGGCATCCACTTCCGATACGGTGTCGTTGGGCCGCCCGGTCAGGCGGTAGGGTATGGCCCCGGAAGCGCTGATGATCTCGGGAGGGGCGAAGCAGCAAAGATAGCCCACCACCGGCCGGCCGCTCTCCTTCTTCAATTCTCGAACCCGCTCGTCGCGGTGCTCGGCGATATACTTGGCCCGGGCCAGCCCGGTTAAGGATTTATTCATCTTGATCCTCCTTACGTTGGTTGGTATGGCGGCTAGTTCTTTTGCCGCTCTGCTTTCGATTTATCCACCGTCTCCAGGAAGGCTTGCACCCTGGTTTTGATCTGGGCGTCGGACCAGAGCCGGGGGTCGGTCATGTCGCTCTCGAAGATTAAGGAGGGGAGGCCCATCTCCGCCAGCCGGTTCTTGGTGTGGACCTCGCCGAAGGAGACCGCCCGGCAGGACCGGGTCAGGTGCATTACCGCGCCGTCCAGGCTGTAGTCTCTTACTACTTCCTCCAGAAGGCGGCTGCCCACAAAGCCGCCGAAAACCGCCGGGTTGCACAGCTCGGGCATGGCCTCGGTTCCGTACTGGTGCATCCTCACTGCCCGCTGCCAGGTCCGCTGGACCAGGGCCTCCAGGGGGTCGCTCAGGTCCACTTCAAAATAGTCGCCTACATTGTAGGTGGATTCCAGGGCAAATACGGCGCCCAGGGACTCCAGGTAGTTAAAGAATCCCAGGTTGAACCAGGGCGGGAGGCCGAACCAGACCAGCCGGTATTTTTCTTCCTCGACGATGCCGATCCCGTTTTCCACCCTGGCCTTGACCTCATGGTACATCTCCCGGTAGAAGTCCACGGCCTCCTCCTCGCCCACCATGTACATCTGGGGGATGATGGCCGAGAAGTAGTCGGTGGAGCCCATGGGGCAGGGGATGGCTTTGCGCAGGTACAGGGTATCCCGCCAGTAGGTCAGGGCTTCATGGGAGAGCCGGATATATTCCCGCAGCCGGTCCAGGTCCAGCTTCTTGCCGGTATGCTTTTCCAGGAAGTCGATCTGTCCCTGCAGGTCCCGCCGCAGCAGATCCAGGTAGTGTTCGGCGATGCGCGGATCCTTGGGATCTACGTCGTAGGGAGGGGCCAGGGGATCGCTGCTGTAAACCGGCACGTCCACGAAGCGGGTGGCGATGGACTGGAACCATTTCCACCGGGGTTCGCAGATAAAACCGGAACCCAGGAGCATGGAGGGGTTCCCCATGCCTCCGGGCAGAGGGGATTCCTCGGGGAACTCTCCCCGATCCTTCCAGAGTTTGCAGTAACCCATGGTGTTGGTTACGTAGGAACAGAGCTCCGGGGAGTAGCCGTCGCCTTCAGCCACCTCGATAAATTTGGGGGCGACCAGGCGGGAAGCACATATGGTGCCGAAGTTTTCGGGCCATTCCCAGAGCAGGTCAAAAGCTTTTAGCAGCTCCGGAGGGACGCCTACCATGCACCAGGCCAGGGGCTCATTGCTGAACCGGCGCTCCATCATCCGCATAAAGAAGCGGGGCAGCATCTCTTTCATTTTTCTGGTGGTTTCCAGGTGGCGTTTAGCCCTTTGCATTTCACTGGACATGTAAATCCTCCGTTCATTTTCATAAAATTAAATAATCTTAGTTTTTAAATAGTTCTCTAAATATAGCGAAATTCCCTCCCGGCGGAAAGAAAAAAGTCGGGTCTGAAACGCTCGCCCCCGCCATAAAGATACATAGGGAGAGAGAACGGCTGTTCATGGAGGTGGCCATGAAACGCTTCTTCTGGTGGGGAGGGGCCTTCTTGATTCTGCTCTTGGCGGGGGTGGTGGGGGCTTTTGTCAGCAGCGGCCTGCGCCCGGGGGTAATTATGTCGGGGAGCATGGAGCCCGTGCTCCCGGTGCACAGCATGATCGTTATCCGCTCCGGCGGCGGCCCCTTTGTCCCCGGTAAAATAATCGTTTTTCACGAACCCCGGCGCGACCTGTATGTGGCCCACCGGGTCACGGAGCGCCTGGAGGCGGAAGAGGGGGTATTCTATATTACCAAAGGGGACGCCAACCCCCGGGAGGACCCCTACCCGGTCCCGGAAAAGGCGGTGGTGGGCGAGGTGGTCTTAATCCTGCCTTATACCGGCAAGATCATACACTGGCTTCAAACAAATCCCCTGGTTGCCGGGCTTCTGCAGCTTCCGGGAGTCGTTGTTTCCCTGTTTATTCTTATTAGGCCCGGAGGGGCGGCAGGAATAGCGGAGCTTGTGTCAAAATCTTTTAGCAGAATACGCTCTTTTGGTCGCCTAATTCCCGCCGCGAGATCAACGAACCATAAAATCTTTTTACCCACAGGAATAGCAGAGAAGGAGGCCTGGGCCTATTTTCAAAAAACTTATCCTGTTTCTGCTGGTGCTGATCCTGGCGGGAGCGGCCCTGGGGAACCTGGCGGGACTGGGCCTGGAGCGGACGGTGATGAACCGCCGCTTCTACTACCGCCTTGCGGAAGGGATGCCTTTTGACGAACTGCTCCTGGAAGCCCTGGCGGCCCATTTTAATTCCGGGGAGGAGGCCGGCGGAGAGCTCCCCCCGGCGGTGCAGGAGGCCCTCTCCCTCTCCGTGCAGCGGACCCTGAGCCGGTCCTGGCTGCGGGAAGAACTGGACAAGCTGCTGCCGCCGCTGTTGAGCTACTTAAAGGGCAAGGGGCCGCTGCCTCGCCTGGAGATCGACCTGCGGGGGCGGAAGGAGGTCCTGGTCCGGGAGCTGAAGCAGGCCCTGGGCGGCCTTTCCGGGGAGGAGCTTCCCCTTCCCGAGGGGGTTCCCGACGCCGGCATAGATTTTGTAAAGATCCTGGTGGAGCAGCTGCCGCTGCCGGACCGGCTGCTTCTTGCGGAAGGGGTATCCCTGGAGGCGGAAGGACCGGGAATCGCCCGCTTTCGGCAGGTATACCGTTCCCTTCTTTACTACCCTTTCCTGGGCTATCTTCTATTCCTGCCGGCCGCTTTTTTCCTGGCCGGCTGGAGAGCCGCCCTCAAGTGGGCCGGGGGCGTTTTTATGGCCGCCGGCGCCGTCTTCTTGCTGGCCCTCTGGACGGTCAGGGGAGCGGTTACTATTTTTCTGCTGGACTTCTTCCGGGTTTTCACGGAGATGCCTTTTTTGCCTGCCGGCAGCCACGTGGGCATCGCCATGGCTTTCATAAATGCCGCCCTGGGGGAGTTGGTCCCCCTGGGGGCCGCTTTTTTTGCCGCCGGGCTTATCCTGGCGGCAGCCGGCAGCCTCGCCCGGCTGCGGGGATCAGCCCTTTGAGCCATGGGGAGGTTGACTTTGGCTCATCTTGACTGAGCCGGTGAGCCGGGAGGACGTTGACTTTGGCTCATCCTTGATACACTGGCACACCAGGCAGGTATGGCCTGGTATGCTTGCGTGGTGGGGCCGCAGGACAAGTCAAAATGTACTCCCCCCGGGGTCATGAGCCGGGGGGCCTCCCCCATGGGTACGGGGCGGTGCATTGACAGGGGCGGCTTGTTAATGTTAACTTATTCATATTGATTCCTTCAAACATATGGAATTAAGCGACGCGATAAGGGGGAAGGTTGATGCCAAAGCTTAAGCTCGGTCTCCCGGCAGGAAGCCTGCAGGAAACCACCTTTGAAATTTTCAAAAAAGCGGGGTACAACATCAGAGTTGGGGAACGCTCCTATTTCCCCCATATGGATGATGAAGAGATTGAATGCGTGCTGATGCGCGCCCAGGAGATACCCAAGTTTGTGGAAGAGGGCGTTCTGGATGTGGGGCTGACGGGCAAGGATTGGATTATGGAGACGGAGGCCGACGTGGAGGAGGTGGGCGAGCTTACCTACTCCCGCCAGGGCCTTCGCCCGGTGCGCCTGGTCCTGGCTGTGCCGGTGGACTCGGATTTTAAAGAAGTCAGCGACCTGGAAGGGAAGAGAATTGCCACCGAACTGGTGCAGTGCACCCGCCGCTACCTGGAGCAGCACGGCGTCAATGCCACCGTTCTTTTTTCCTGGGGCGCCACGGAGGTGAAGCCGCCCCTCCTGGCCGACGCCATCTCCGAGTTGACGGAGACGGGGCGCTCCCTGAAGGCCAACAACCTGAGGATCCTGGCCACCATCCTCACCTCCACCCCCCGGCTGATCATGAACCGGGAAAGCGTGCGGGATCCCTGGAAAAGAAAAAAGGTGGAGCACATGCTGACCCTGCTGAAGGGGGCCCTGCTGGCGGAGCAGAAGGTGGGGTTGAAGATGAACGTGCACCGGGACAACCTCTCCAAGGTAATCGAGCTGCTCCCGGCCTTGCGCCGTCCCACCATTTCCAGCCTCTGGGAGGAGGACTGGGTGGCCGTGGAGACCGTTATCGACGAGAAGCAGGCCCGGGAGTTGATCTGCCGGCTGAAAGAGGCGGGGGCGGAAGGGATCATCGAGTATTCCCTGAACAAAATCATTCCCTAGTATTGGGGCGCTGCCAGTCCAGCCGGGCGGGGAGAGATCAACCCGGCGCAGGGTGGCAATTCCCTAATATTGGGGCGCTGCCGGGGGTTGACCGGCTATCCATTAGGGTTATAATGAATGTATAGTTCCGGTATAGCCAAGGGGCAGCAAAAGATTCTATAAGTACCGAAAAATCGGGAAAAAGAGGAGTGAAATATAAGTGGGGAACCCCGAAAGCAGGCCCGGCAGCAGCAGAGTCTGGCCGCCGGTTTATCTACTGGGAGCGGCTGTGGTCCTCCTGGCCATCGCCGTGATCGTCTTGCTGTACATGCAATTTCAGGGGAATGTGGTGGCTACGGTAAACGGGGAGAAGATCTACAAGGACGAGCTTTTTGAAGCCCTAAACCGGCAGGCGGGTTCCTCTACCTTGGAGCAACTGATTATCCAACGCCTGATTGCCCAGGAGGCCAGGAGCCTGGGTTTGCAGGTCAGCCAGGAGGAAGTAGACGGGGAACTGGATCGCTTTATTGAAACCGCTCTGGGGGGCGACCATGAGAAGTTTAAGCAGTTCCTGGACCAGTACAATATCAGCGAGGACACCCTGCGCTGGGAGATTGAGCTGGACCTGCTCCTGCGCAAGATTGTTGAAGAGACGATGCTGGATATCCAGGAGAAGGATATCCAGGAATATTTTGAGAAAAACCGCGATGACTTCAACGTTCCCGAGCAGGTGGAGGCTCGCCATATCCTGGTGGAAACCGAGGAGGAGGCCCGGGAGATTCTTGCCCAGTTAAGGAACGGCGGCGATTTCGTCGAGCTGGCCAAGAAGCACTCCTTGGACGAAGCCTCCCTGGAAAACGACGCCAACCTGGGCTTCTTTACCCGGGAGGACATGGTAGAGGAATTCTCCAATGCCGCCTT
>LFRQ01000051.1 GCA_001512835.1 Clostridia bacterium DTU022 | reverse complement strand
CAGCAGGTCCGGGTTATCCTCCAGGGGTTCGGCCCCCTCCAGGGCCAGGAGGCAAGCGATCTTCCGCTCCCCTTCCGCCCGCTCCAGGTCGGCGTACTCCCGGAGGGGGATCAGGTAATCGCTATTTTCCTCCAGGCAGTCCAGGTAGCGCCCGATGTACCCCAGGGCTTCCGACAGGTATTGACCAGGCTTCCCCCGGGCGGCGCTGCATACCGCAAAAAATTGAACCGCCACCCTGCCCTTCAACAGCCTGGGCAGATCCAGGTGGGCCTGCTCGTTGTGACGCTTAAAATCGTATCCGGTTTCTTTAAGCCGCCAGACCGTATCGCAGTGGCAATCGGCAACGGTCAAGCCTGCTGTGTTTACGCTCATAAGTAGATTTTACACCAAGTCCATAAAAAAAACACCCTCCCCGGGCGGAGGGCCTCCATCTTTGGAAAAGGCACCGCCTAGCGAGGTTCAATTATTAACTTGATGGCTGTCCTCTCTTCGCCATCGATTACTATATCGGTAAACGCCGGGATACAGATTAAATCGATCCCCCCTGGTGCAACAAAACCCCGAGCAATAGCCACCGCCTTAACAGCCTGGTTAAGAGCACCCGCGCCAATGGTTTGAATTTCAGCTCCTCCCCGTTCGCGGAGCACACCGGCCAGGGCTCCGGCAACAGAATTGGGGTTAGATTTTGCTGAAACCTTTAATACCTCCATCTAATTATAGAAACCTCCTTGAACGAAATTTCATATTTTAGATTTCGTCTAATATCCCCGTAATCCTGCCAGAAATTTATGAATTATTATTCAGGATACAGAAAGGATAGACGCTTAATAAACCGGGTTTTGAACGTATCCATTTCGAACCCCAGGACCACGGCATTGAATTGCGACCTCCCCCGGGATATATTCATCCTTGCGGGAAGACCGGTGGTAAATCTATATAGGGCCGGCTCCCGGTCCATACCCAGGATGGAATCGTGCAACCCGGTCATGCCCACATCGGTAATATATGCCGTCCCTCCGGGAAGCAGTCTTTCGTCCGCCGTTTGCACATGGGTATGGGTACCGATCACCCCATGGACCCGGCCGTCCAGATGCCATCCCAGGGCCTGTTTTTCCGATGTTGCCTCCGCGTGAAAATCTACGATTATTATCTTGGCTATATCCCGGAGTTTATCGACCTCCTCCTTTGCCCGTCGGAACGGACAATCCAGTGGTGGCATAAAAATTCTTCCGACCAAATTCAAAACTGCTACGGAAGTACCCTTAACCTCTACCACTGTCCACCCGCGGCCGGGCGTGCCCGCCGGATAATTGGCCGGCCTCAGCAAGCCTGGCTCGCTGTCTATGAAATCGAAGACTTCTTTTTTGTCCCAGATATGATTGCCGCCGGTGATTACGTCTATCCCCATCTCCTTGAGCTCGCTGAGAACCGGGGCGGTGATCCCCATGCCGCCGGCGGCATTTTCTCCGTTGGCGATAACCAGGTCGATGGAATACTCCTTCTTAATTCCCGGAAGCACCTGGCGCACGCACTCCCGGCCGGGTCGGCCTACAATATCACCAATAAAAAGGATCTGCAAGCACATGCCTCCTGTGTAGAGAAAACCAACTTAGGCGAATATTTCGCAATTATCTGTCATGTGACGACAAAAAAAATTATTTATCGTAAATGTACACTTTTCCCGAATCCCGGAAAGCAAAAAGCTGCCCCATGGTATCCTGTCCCAGGCGGTTAAATTTGCGATTCCTAAAGAGCATCAACCTTTCTTCCATCGAGCCAGCCGCTTCCTCTTCCCCGGCCTCGCTTGCGCAGCGGTTCTCCGCCAGCAGCCGGTCATTAAACTGCTCCCGCATTAACCGGCAAAGCAAGCTGACTTCATCGTAAGCCAGGAACTTATCCTTGATCAGGACCTCGACCCGGGTTAACCCTCCATAGTTCTCTTTGCGTATGCTTACCCGGTGCACCTCCCCCTTTTTAAAATAGCTGAAAGCCTCTAATTTGTCTTTGAGCAAGGCACAAAAACTCCGGTAGCTTTCTCCTTTAAGATCCTTAGTGACCAAATAGGCGATGTTATACGAAGCGCTAACCGGGTCAAAGCCGGCGGTATAGATCTCCGGGTAACGGAGAAGCATGTTGACAATGAAGTTCACAGGATAGCTCTCTTCCAACCCGCCGCCCGGCACAAAAACCCGCCTCCGCCGATTAAAAGGTACCATTTATAATTCCATGGCCATAGTCTAAACTCCTTCTTAGCCATAAAAAAAAGTGCCTGCGCGGCACTTTTTTATAAGCTCATCTCTGGACGATGCCTAAAGGGTTTATCTCTCTACTTGGCGTAATCGATGGCCCTGGTCTCCCGGATAACGGTGACCTTAATCTGGCCGGGGTATTCCAGCTCGCTTTCAATCCGCTTCACGATCTCCCGGGCCATGTTTATGGACCCGTAATCGTCAATCTTTTCCGGCTTGACCATGATCCTGATTTCTCGCCCGGCGTGAATGGCATAGGCTTTCTCTACCCCGTCAAAGGAGTCGGCAATCTCCTCCAGCTTCTCCAGGCGCTTGATATACGCCTCCAGGGTTTCCCTCCGGGCTCCCGGCCGGGCGGCGGAGATGGCATCGGCGGACTGAACCAGGACCGCCTCCAGGGTATGGAAGTCCACATCCCCGTGATGGGCGGCAATGGCATTGACTATCTCCGCAGATTCCCGGAATTTTTTAGCCAGGGCGGCGCCGGTAACCACGTGGGAACCTTCCACTTCGTGATCTACGGCTTTGCCGATATCGTGAAGCAGACCCGCCCTCTTGGCAAAGTTTACATCCAGCCCCAGCTCGGCAGCCATGACCCCGGCCAGGTGGGCAACTTCAATGGAATGCTGCAGCACGTTCTGTCCATAGCTGGTCCGGTAGCGCAGCTTGCCCAGCAAGTTAACCAACTCCGGATGCAGGCCGTGAATGCCCGTCTCAAAAGTGGCCCGCTCTCCTTCCTCCTTGATCTGAGCTTCCACCTCTTTGCGCGCTTTTTCCACCATCTCTTCGATCCGAGCGGGGTGTATGCGCCCGTCGCTGATTAACTTCTCCAGGGCGATGCGGGCTATTTCCCGCCGGATGGGATCAAATCCGGAAATAATTACCGCTTCCGGCGTATCGTCGATAATCAAATCAATTCCCGTCAGCGTCTCCAGAGTCCGGATGTTTCGTCCTTCGCGGCCGATGATCCGGCCTTTCATCTCATCGTTAGGGAGGTTCACCACGGAAACGGTAGTCTCGGTAGCATGGTCAGCGGCACAACGCTGAATGGCCATGGTCACAATTTCCCGGGCCTTCTTCTCTGCATCGGCCTTGGCCTGGCTTTCGATCTCCTTGGCCAGGGCCGCCATTTCATGGGAGACCTCCTCCCGGACCCGCTGCAGAATAACCTCCTTGGCTTCCTCGGTAGTCAGCCCGGAAATCCTCTCCAGTTCGGCCAACTGCTGCCGCTGGAGATTGCTTAATTTCTCGTTTAGTCTCCGGTTCTCTTCTTCCTTCCGCCGCAACTCCTCTTCCTTGCGTTCAATATAGCTGGTCTTCCGATCCAAGCTCTCTTCTTTCTGCTGCAAGCGGCGCTCTATGCGCTGCAGTTCGTTTCTGCGTTCTTTGATCTCCTTGTCCAGCTCGTGGCGCAGGCGGTGTACTTCTTCCTTGGCCTCCAGCCGCTTCTCTCTTTTTATGGCCTGGGCTTCGCTATTGGCCTCTTCGATGATCTTCTTGGCTGCCTCTTCCGCCGAGACGATGCGGGCTTCGGCAATATATTTGCGAATGAAGTATCCCACTACCAAGCCAACTGCGCCGGCTGCCACAGCGGCTAGAATTAATTCCAACACTTGTATCACCTCCGTTTCTTCATTTAAAACACCTATGGCGGTAAAGATCCGGTAAAATAACAAACAAAGCTGTGTCAGAAACACAGCTTAAAAGAGAAAGCCCTTGTTGATGATATACTTTCACCGCAAGCTAACTATGAATTTATAAATCTATCCACAGCGCCTTTCGGGCACAATTTTCTCTTTTAAGTTATGACTGATCCACAAATTTACATATATTGTAAATAGAGCCTGAACGTATAAATTGTACCCTTTAGCCGGCATTATGTCAAGAGAGTTCGTCCAGGGTCTCTTGCTCCAGACACTCTCTTAAAACATGTCGGATCACATCGCTCCTGAAGCCGCGCCGGTAAAGGTATGCTCCCAAGTTGGCGGCCGCCTTCCGGTCCAGGCCGCCTCTGCGGTTCCTGATCTTCTTCTCTACAAGAGCTTTGGCCTGTGCTTCTTCCTCCTGGGCATCATATAATTTTAAACACTCTTCCGTTATGCTCCTGGCAATGCCTTTCCGTTTCAGCTCGTTTACCGCCCGCCGGAGACCAATCCCCCGCAATTTCGAAGAGCGGATATAGTCGTCGGCAAAGCGGCGATCATCGATGTACCCATATTCCATCATCTCTTTCATGATCGCGGCAATGACCTGCTCTTCATACCCGCCTTTGCGCAGGTAATCCGCCAGCTCCTTGCCGGTGCGCGGCCGGTAGCCCAGGTAGCGCAGCGCCCGGCCCCGGGCCTTCTTTAAAATGCTCTCGTCAGCCATGTTAGGCGCTGTCGCCGCTCTCTTTCCGGGTCGTCATGATGCCGCAGGCTTCCCGGATCTTTTCTTCCAGCTCCTCCGCCAGCTGCGGGTTGTCCTTAAGGTATTCCCGCACGTTTTCCCGTCCCTGGCCCAGACGTTCCTCGCCGTAAGAATACCAGGCCCCGCTCTTGGTGAGGATCTTGTGCTCCAGCCCCAGATCGATGAGATCTCCCTCCCGGGAGATGCCCTCCCCGTAAATAATATCAAACTCCGCCGTCTTAAAGGGAGGCGCCACTTTATTCTTTACCACCTTGACCCGGGTCCGGCTGCCGATCACCTGATCCCCCTGCTTGAGGGACTCCACGCGCCTCACATCCAGGCGAATGGAGGCATAGAACTTCAAAGCCCGGCCTCCCGGGGTTACCTCCGGGTTGCCGAACATGATCCCTACTTTCTCCCGGATCTGGTTGATAAAGATAGCCGTGGTCTGGGACTTGCTGATGGCTCCGGAAAGCTTGCGCAGCGCCTGGGACATCAAGCGCGCCTGCAGCCCCACGTGGGGATCCCCCATCTCCCCCTCAATTTCGGCCCTGGGAACCAGGGCGGCCACGGAATCCACCACCAGGACGTCGATGGCCCCGCTCCGGACCAGGGCTTCGGCTATCTCCAGGGCCTGCTCGCCGGTATCCGGCTGGGATACCAGCAGGTCATCGATTTTGACTCCCAGGTTGGCCGCGTAGTTGGAATCCAGGGCATGCTCGGCATCGATAAAGGCCGCGTAGCCCCCTCGCTTTTGGGCCTCGGCAATAACGTGCAGGGCCACCGTAGTCTTGCCGGAAGATTCAGGACCGTAGATCTCGATTACCCTTCCCCGGGGAACCCCCCCTACCCCCAGGGCCAGGTCCAGCGAGAGGCAGCCCGACGGAATAACATCTATTCCCATTTTCACGGCCTGACCCAGCTTCATAATGGAACCCTTGCCAAATTGCTTTTCAATCTGCAGCAAAGCCATTTCCAGGGCTTTCTCCTTGTCCACCCAGAACACCCCCTGATGCACATTCCTGACCCCACTCTAAACTATTCTTTACCAGCAAATTAATTTCCTGCATTGCCAGGGTAATATATTTCCTGCAGGCAGCGATAGACCGCCCCCGTCTTAAAGAGCAGACTCTGGTAGAGAACGATGCTCTCCACCATCGTCTCCGCGGTGCGAAAGTCCCTCTCCCGCTCCAGGACGCCGGCGATCTCCTCCGCCGCCGGCGGCCGGCGCATCCGACCCAGGGTTAAATGGGGTCGGTAGGGGCGCTGTTCCATGGAGACGCCCCGGCAGGCCAGGGCTTTCTCCAGCCGCCGGGCGCACTCCGCCAGGGAAGCGGCACCCTGGTTGACCCCCAGCCAGAGCACCCGGGCCCTTTCCACCGAGGGGAATACCCCCATCCCTCCCAACTGCAGCGGAAAGGGCTTGCCGCCGGCCAGGCTCTCCTGCATCCCCTGGACGATGGCGTCCAGCTTTTCCTCGGGGACCTCCCCGATAAACTTCAGGGTCAGGTGCAGGTTCTCCCGGGGGACCCACTTAATCCCCTGCAAATCCTTTTTTAAGCGCTGCTGAAGCAGGTCCACTTCCTTCTGCTGCTGCGGCGACAGGTTAACCGCGATAAAAAGGCGCACGAAAATTCCTCCCCTTCTGCCGCCGGGCTTTTCCTGCTCTTCCCCTAGCGGCGGTAATGGCGCTGCAGGGAAAATACATCCTGGTACTGGTGCACCGTAATCACGTCCGCCATGCTGAGCCGGGGGCGCTCCTGCTCCTCCCGGACAAAATAGAGGATCACCATGCTGTAGGGATTATCCTGGGGCGATTGAAGCCCTCTTATTCCGGCGGCACCGGTGGAGCCCGCATTTACCAGGAAGCTCCCCTTCTCCTCTCCCACCTGGACCCGATGCGTGTGGCCGCTTAAGATGACGGGAACTTGGCCGGCAAAGGGCTCCCCCACCAGGGGATGGTGGACGGCCACCAGGTCCGGGAGGCGCTCCGGCTCTTCCAGAAACCCGGCTAAAACCTGCCGGCCGGCCTCCTTTAGCTCCTGCTCCGCCGCCACGGCAAGGGTACTGTCCGCCGAGGAAAGGTCGGCGATTCCGGCAATCCGCAGCCCCTCAATCTCTATGGTCCCCTGTTCCAGCACCAGGGCCCCCTCTTCTTTCAATTTCTGCACAACCCGGGGGGAATCGTGATTGCCCGGTATGAAAAGGTAGGGGACGGGAAGGGTGGCCACCCGGGAGACCAGCTCCGATTCCACGGGTGTCCCGTAATCGGTAAGATCGCCCGTATCGATGATCAGGTCGATCTGAAAGGTCTCCACCACCTTTTCGATAAAATCAAAGGCCACGGGATTATTGTGAATGTCCGAGACATGCAGAACCCTCAATTCATGGCCGTCGTCGGAGGGGCGCACCTTTTCCAACTGTTCCGACAGGTGGTACAATTTGGTGGTGATGGTCTCCATCTGCACTCCCAGGTTCTTCAGGGTGCTCACGGTGTCGTCCACCAGATCGATTACCCAGGGAGCGGCTGTCAGCGCTCCCGTGTACTGGGGGGTGTTGAAGGCGTTAATGTTGTAGGGATGGAGCAAGGTAGTATAGATAAGCCCGACAAAAAGCGCCCCCGACGCCAGCCCCGTGGCCAAAATCTGCGGAAGCCGGTGTCTCCTCCAGATGAATAAGGCCAGGAGCGCCCCTCCCAACACCGTCAGCAGGGTGCAGCGCCCCAGGAAGCGGGTCAATATCTCCCTGATCTGCGACTCCAGGAGGAGGGAGTCGTCATTGATGCTGCTCAGGGTTGCCGTCAGCTGGTCCAGGTCCACGTTGAGCAGGGTTATCTTTAAAGCCAGGGGCCGCCAGTGGGTCGCCGCCCTCACTTCACCGAAGGGCGGGATAAAGATAACGGTATTCCCCCGGCCCGACCAGGAGAGCTCCACGTTAAATTCAAAGGCCTGGACCAAGTACCGGGTCTGGCTGAAAAACTGGACCACGAAAAAGATGGCCAGGAGGGCCAGGAGAAGCACCGCCCCCGCGGCGAATACTTTGCCCCGCTTAGCTGTCCGCATCTTCCCGCATCATCCTCCAGAGCAGCACCCAGGCCGCCTGGACGGTCCGGCTTTTGACCATCCTCCGGGAACCGTTCCAAAGCAGCTGCCAGCATTCCTCTCCAGGGCCGTTAACGGCGGCCACGTAAACCAGCCCCACGGGCTTCTCTTTCGTCCCGCCGCCGGGACCGGCAATGCCCGTTATCCCGATCCCCCAGTCCGACTGCAATCTGTCCCGGACCCCCCGGGCCATCTCCAGGGCCACCGCTTCGCTTACAACCCCTTCCGTTTCTATGAGCGCCTCCGGAACCCCCAGGAGCGCTATCTTCACCGCCGGGTCGTAGGCTACCATGCCTCCCTTAAAATAGCGGGAGCTGCCGGGGCGGTCGGTAATGCTGTCCGCCATCAAACCGCCGGTGCAGGATTCGGCAACGGCGATGGTCTCCCCCCGCTTCAGCAGGGCCTCGGCCACCTTCTCCTCCAGGGTCTCTTCCCCCTCCCCGAAGTAAAAGTCTTTTAGGGCTTTCTTAATCAAAGCGGCCCCTTCTTCCAGCAGCTGCTGCGGGTCCCGGCGGCCGTCCCCGGTGGCACAAAGCTGAATATGTACCTCCAGCCCGGAAGAGACCAGGCACAGGGAAGGGTTGTCCCACTCCCGCAGGGACTTCAGCTGCTCGTCCAGGAAGGACTCGCCAAGGCCGACGCATTTCAGGAGCCGGGTCTGGACCTTCTCCGCCCAGTCCAGCCCTTCAAGGAAGGGAAGGAGTTCCCTTTCGAACATGGGCTGCATCTCCAGGGGGGGACCCGGCAGGAGACAGATATAGCGGGAGTTCCAGGGTATAATCATTCCGGGTGCGGTGCCGTAGGGGTTGTCCAGCAGGCGCGCCCCCGGGATGACCAGGGCCTGCTTTAAATTGGAGGCGGGCATGCTCATCCCCCGCTCTCCAAAAAATGCTTCCAGCTTCTCCACCCAGCCCTCATCCTGGACCAGCGGGCGATTCAGCAGAGCGGCCACCGCTTCGCGGGTGAGGTCGTCTTCCGTGGGCCCCAGCCCGCCACAACAGATGGCCACCCGGCTCTTCTCCAGGGCTTCCTCCAAGGCGGCGGCAATCTCCTCCTGCCGGTCCCCCACCACCGCTTTCTTGCGGACGGGCATGCCCCGGGCCCAAAGGCGGCGGGCCAGGTACCCGCCATTGAGGTCCTCCACCAGGCCGGTTAACAGCTCATTGCCGATACAGATTAGATCGATCATGGTAATTCACCTGCCGCGGCTGTTTTTTCCATTATAACATTACCGCCTGGCTGGATTTCCCCTTTTGTTGCCCCTTCACCTTCTCCCGGAAAAGATTCCCCGTAATCTTCTCTTTTTCCATCAAATAAGCGGCCAAATCCCGGATTAGATCCACTTGCCCGGAGAGCAGGGAACTTACCCACTGGGCCTGCTGATTGATAATCTCCTGGATGGTGCGGTGGAGCAACCCCTTGGGCAAGTCTTTGATGCTTACCACCCCCAGGCTGGAGAGCCCGGCGGCGATAATTTTTTTGGCGATATCCACCGCCTGCTGAAAATCACTGCTGGAACCGGTACTCTGGTTCCCCAGGATCAGCTTCTCACTGATGGAGCCTCCCAGGAGAACAGCAATCTTGTGGTCCAGGCAATCCCGGGTATAGAGATACCGATCCTCCGGCGGCTGCTGGCGGATATAGCCCAGGGCCTTTCCCCGGGAGGTGATGGTAATGGAGCTTACCGAGCCCGGCTCAATAGTCTCGCTGACCAGGGCGTGGCCCGTTTCATGGACGGCGATTCTCCAGAGCTCCTCCTCCGACGGCTTCCGCTCCACTTTTTCCCCCATGATCACTTTTTCGATGGCCTCCAGGACATGCTTCTCCCGGATGGTATCCTCCCCGGCCCGCATGGCCAGGATGGCCGCTTCATTGGCCAAGCTCTCCAGGTGGGCGCCGGAAAAGCCAAATGTCTCCCGGGCAATCTTCTCCAGGTTGACAGCCGGGTCCACGGGCTTGTTTTTTAAGTGCAGCTCCAGAATTTTCTTCCGCCCCTCCAGGTCCGGGAGGTCCACCTGGACGATCCGGTCAAAGCGCCCCGGCCGGAGCAGGGCCGGGTCCAGGATTTCCGGTCGGTTGGTGGCGCCGATGACCAGGATGTTGACCTCATCGCCGCTGTTGAGGCCGTCCATCTCCACCAGAAACTGGTTCAGAGTCTGGTCGTACTCCAGGTGGCTGCTGTGGCTGCCCCGCTTCCCCCCCAGGATGTCGATCTCATCGATAAAGAGAACGGCGCTTTTCTTCCCCTCCTGCCGGGCCTTCTGGCGGCACCGGCTAAAGAGCTGGCGCACGCGCTGGGCCCCCACTCCGGCATAAACCTCGATAAACTCGCTGCCGGAGGCACTTACAAAGACGGAGCGGGTATAATTGGCCGCCGCCCGGGCCAGCATGGTCTTCCCGGTGCCGGGAGGCCCGACCAGCATAACTCCCTTGAGGGGGCGGATCCCCATTTCCCGCACTTTTTCGGGCTTCAGGAGAAAATCCAGGGCTTCCAGCAGCTCCCTTTTGGCCATCTCCTGTCCCCCAATCTGGTCAAAAGCCACGGCTTTGCCCTTCTTATGCAAAGGCTTGCCCACAGTCGTGGAAAACCTGCTGGTTCTTAAATCGGCAAAACGGTACAGGAGGAAGAGCAGCCCCGCCAGGGCAACCAGGGGCAGCAGGCTGGTCTGGTAATAGATTAGGATCACAGCCGCGGCCACGGCCAGTCCGATTAAAATATCGCGCATACTAGGCATTTCCTCCCTCCTCCATTATCAGGGGGATTTGCAGGAAAAGGAGGCTCTCTCCATCCCGGGCCTGCAGGTATAGGAAGCGGTGATCCATGGTGAATTTAAAATCTTCCAGCCCTCGCTTCTCCCCTTCCTGCCGGATGGCCTCGTCGGCGGAGCGGTAGTTGCCCAGCCGGGCAGACTCGTAGAGAGCGGGCAGGACGCGGTCCCGGAAAGCCAGGAGCTTTTCGTTGGGCCAATCTTCCAGCCGGATCTCCAGGGGCTTCCGGTATTCCTGCTCCGCCTGCTCCCGGAGAGCAGTCATGAGATCCGGTAGGCTTCCCCGGTATTCCCGTTCCGGGCGGACCCGGAGAACAGCCGCCTCCGCCCCCTGCTCCAGCTCCACGGATTCAATCCCTTCCATCTGCTCCAGGGAATCCAGAAAGGGCCCTTCGATATAGTGGCGCTGGTAAAGGAAAAGGGCTCCGAAAAAAATAATTAAGGCCGCAATGGCCGTAGCGACAATTACCGGCCAGCGAAATTCCCTCATCAGGTCATTCGCTCCTTGCTTAAGTTAACATAATCTGTTGTCATTATAACAAAGTTCCCCAAAAGGAGCAACGCCAACGCCAATCTTTAACCCTTCCTCTTTTTGGACAGTTAACATAATAATATATCGGGGATATTAGGGGGACGGTCCCTCCGATATGCTTTTTATGTATATTAAACAATCCTAAAGCCAGGAAAAATGCTTGGAAAAAATACATCAGGGGTATATGTAAGAGGGATATTGCTGAGGAGTTGCTGCAGTCTGATATGCAATCAGATGCGCCACCGGGACAAACATTATGGCCCCAAAAAAAAGGGCGGAACCCGTGGGAAAATAATTCGCCCCTTACGTAAGCAAACCAGGGGCTTCTCTTATCTCCCGCGGCCTGAGGGCAGGCCTACAGGCCAACGATTGGCCAGGAATTGCTTATATTAACGGCACCCGCCCATCGGAAAAGCCCCCGAGGCCAAATCCGTCGGGAAACAGGGGAGAATTAAAAAGTTAACCACATAATATTAACGAGATGTTTAGAAAAACACATTAGGGGAACCTTTCCCATGCAATACTTGGATAGTTAACATAATATCCGGAGAACCGTCCCCAGGATATGTGCAATGACATAGATCAGGAGAACCGTCCCCGGAATATACCTACCAGGTCGTAGGGGGTGATGCCGGTAATCTTCACGGCGACCAGCTCGCCCGGCGGGATCTCCCGGCGGCTCCTCCAGAATACCTTTCCGTCCACCTCCGGCGCCTGAAAAGCGGTGCGGCCGTAATAGTAGCCCCGGCGGTTCCGTCCTTCCACCAGGACGGCCAGCTCCCGCCCCAGGTATCTCCGCTTTAATCCCAGGGCGATGCGCTGCTGGAGCTGCATAAGCTCCCGCCGCCGCCTCTCCCGGACCCGGCGGGGAACTGCCGGCTGCAGGCCGGCGGCCACGGTGCCTTCCTGGGGAGAGAAGCTGAAGACGCCCAGGTGGTCAAAGGGGTGGCGGCGGATAAAATCCATCAGCCGGGCAAACATCTCCCTGGTCTCCCCCGGGTGCCCCACCATCAGGGTGGTCCGCAGGACCACGCCGGGGCTGATCCGCTCAATCCGGGAAAGCAGGTCCAGGACATCTTCCCTTCCATAGGGGCGTCCCATGGCGGCAAGAACTTGGTCCTCCACATGCTGGAGAGGAATGTCCAGGTACGGGCAGAGCTTCTCTTCTTCGGCCAGGAGCCGGAGCAGGTCGTCCTCCACCCGGGTCGGGTAGGCGTACAACAAGCGCAGCCAGGTTAGGCCGGGGAGCCGGACCAGCTTCCTGACCAGCTCAACCAGGCCGGTTTTTACCGGCAAGTCCCGCCCGTACAAGGTTATATCCTGGGCTACCAGGTTCAGTTCCCGGGCCCCAAGCCGAATCAACTGCTCCGCCTCCTGCAAAATATCCTCGGGAGGGCGGCTGCGGTACGGCCCCCTGATCGAAGGAATCACGCAATAATGGCAGCGGTTGGAGCAGCCTTCGGCGATCTTCAAGTAAGCGCTGTACGGAGGCGTGGTCAGCAGCCGGGGACCCAGTGACCGGTAGCCTGCCGGAGGCGGCTGAACTAGGACCCGCTGCCCCGCTCCCTCCTCCCCGCACCGTTCCAGCAGGGAAAGTATATCTTCGTAGCTGTTGACCCCCACCACGGCGTCCAGTTCGGGCATCTTCCGGGCCAAATGGCTGGCCCACCGCTGGGCCAGGCAGCCGGCGGCCACAATAATCGGGTAGCGGCCGCGTCGCCGGCGGACCAACCTCCTCATGACAGCAATGGATTCCTCTTTGGCCTCATCGGTAAAGGCACAGGTATTTACGATAATGACGGCGGCGCCGTCAAGATTGTCCGTAAAAATCAAACCGCTGCCGGTTAGGCGCCCCAGGATTTCCTCGCTGTCAATACGATTCTTGGCACATCCCAGGGAGACCACGGCAACGGTTTTGCCCGCCAGGGAGGAGCAGTTCTTCGCTTCTGCCATTTAGTCCGCTTAAGTCTCCTTTAAGTCCTTCGTCCGGATCTGGTTTATCCGGCCCCGGTTTTCTCGTTTCCCTTTGCTGCCGGCCCGGTTTTCCCGCTCCCGCAACTCCTAGTCCTGCCAGTCCTGGTAGCCGGGCCTGTTTTCATCTTCCCCGCTCTCTCCTTCCAGCCGGAAAAGAAAGTTGCGCGCGCGCTTGACTTGCTGAATCTCATCCACCAGTTCATCGTTTATATACAACTGCACGGCCCGGGGATTTCCCAGGCGGATCAGGATCTCTTTGCCGGAGAAGCTGATCTCTTCTCCTCTCCGGAAATTCCGGGGATCAACGGGCTGCTCCCCGTCTACCGTGAGGCGGACCCAGCACAGAGAATCAAAGACGACCTTGAGCTGGATTTCTTCCACCCCGCTCACCTGGTAAATATCCTCCGTATCCGTAGATTCCACCAGCTCCACGTCAAAAAACGACGGTTCGGGCTCCGGTTCCGGCTCGGGTTCCGGCAGGGGCTCATCCCCGCCGGGCTTGCCGGGATCCTGCGGGTCTTCGATGGCGCCGTTATCCCCGGGCTCCGGCTCGGTTCGATCGTAGTTGAGGTTTTTCAAGGTAAACCAGATCGTCCCGATAATCAAGGCCAGGGCCAGCACCACAATGCCGGCGGTATACGACGGGCCCTGCCTGGCCTTGGCGGCGGGGGGCGGGCTGTATCTTTTCGCCGGCTCTTCCCGCTTAACGCCAGGGTCTCTCCTTCTGGCCTGAGCGGTCCGGGGAGGCTGCGTCGGCCCCGCCGCCGCTTCTTCCGCTCTCCCGTCCCCGGCCTCTTCTTCCTTTAGGCGCCTGTAAAGAGCCATTACCTCTTCCGTATTCAGCCCTACCGCATTGGCATAATGCTTGATTACTCCCTTAATATATATTTCACCGGCAAAAGGAGAAAAATCGTTATTTTCAATGGCCTCCAAAAAGCGCATCTGCACCTTGGTCTCATTACTGATTTCTTCCAGGGTAATCCCTTTTTCCAGGCGAGCCTTTTTCAGCAGCTCCACCAGTTCCTGCATTAAGCTTCCCTCCAATTCGCGTTTATGTAATAATTCCTGCTCAGGAATCGATTTTCTGCTTGTATTCTTCGTACAGCTTTTGTGCCTGTTCCGGGGTGATAATCACTTCCCTGGGTTTGCTCCCCTCGAAGGGGCCCACCACTCCTCGCCGCTCCAGGTCGTCGATGAGGCGCGCCGCCCGGGTGTAGCCGATGCGGAAACGGCGCTGCAGCAGGGAGATGGAGGCCTGCCCGGTGCGTACCACCAGTTCCATGGCCTCGGGGAACAGTTCGTCCATCTCGTCGCCGAGCTCTTCTTCGCTCTCCATAGAGGCCAGGTCCGAATACTGGGCCTTCCCCTGCTTCCTGATGTAGTCGGTAATCCTCTTGACTTCCCTTTCGCTGACATAGGCCCCTTGGACCCGGAAAGGCTTAACCGCCCCCACCGGGTAGAAGAGCATATCTCCCCGGCCCAGCAATTTTTCGGCCCCGGCCATATCCAGGATGGTCCGGGAGTCTACCTGGGAGGAGACGGTGAAGGCGATGCGGGAAGTAATGTTGGCCTTGATAATCCCCGTCAGGACGTCTACGGAGGGGCGCTGGGTGGCAATCACCAGGTGGATCCCCGCCGCCCTGGACATCTGGGCCAGGCGGGCGATGGAATCCTCCACCTCGCCGGGGGCCACCAGCATCAAGTCTGCCAGCTCGTCGATAATCACCACGATATAGGGCAGCTTCTCCCCCTCCAGGCTTTCAGCGGCCAGCTCGTTATAAGCGGCGATATCGCGCACTTCATGCTGGGCAAAAAGTTCGTAGCGCCGGTGCATCTCCTTGACCATGTTGCGCAGAGCCAGGGAGGCTCGCTTCGGGTCCGTCACCACGGGGTAGAGAAGGTGGGGGATATCGTTATAAACGCTCAACTCCACCACCTTTGGGTCGATCATGAGAAAGCGGACCTGTTCCGGCGTAGACTTGTAAAGAATACTGACAATAATAGCATTCAGGCAGACGCTCTTCCCCGAACCGGTGGATCCCGCAATCAGCAAGTGCGGCATCCTGGTGAGATCGGTAATAATGGGGACGCCGGTAATATCCTTCCCCAGGCCCACGACCAGGGGGGAAGCGCTTTGCTGAAACTCCTCGTCCTCCAGGACTTCTCTCAAGTAAACCACGGATACGATCTTATTGGGAACCTCGATGCCCAGGGCCGCTTTTCCAGGTATCGGCGCTTCGATCCGGACCAGGGGGGCGGCCAAATTCAAAGCCAAGTCGTCGGCAAGGCTGACGATCTTGCTCACCTTCACCCCGGCTTCCGGCTGGACTTCAAAGCGGGTTACCGTCGGCCCCGTCTGGACGTGGACCACCCTGGCCTTGACGCCAAAGCTGCTCAGGGTATTCTCCAGGAGCCGGGCCCGATCCCGGATCCCCTTTAACTGCTGTTGTTCTCCCAGGCGGTTGGCCTTGGTCAGCAGGTCCAGGGGCGGCATCGTATATTGTCCCCGGGGGGGCAGTTTTATCTTGTCATAGCCACTGTCGGCCTCCTCGGGAGGCGGCTCCACCAGTTCCAGCTTGCGCTCCTGCTGATAAATAGAGTCCTTGGGGGCCGCCGTTAAATCCTGGTGGAAGCTTATCTCCAGGGGCCGGTTGTCTGCGGAGCCTCCGGCATCGGCCCCCTGCTCTTCATCCTCATCCCCGGCTCCTTTATTCCGGCCCCTTTTTTTTTCACGTTTTCCCCTTGCCGGTTCCCCTACATCATCGCTGCCGGTGGTCAGGATCTCGTAGGTCTCCCGGAAAAATCTTCCGATGCGCTTAAAGAAGCGCACCAGCAAAGCACCAAATTTTTTAAGATAATCGAAAATTTCATTAATGGAGACGTTGGTAATCAGGAGCAAGGCCACCAGGCCCAGGGCGCCGATGACAATATAACTGCCGATATCCCGGAAACAGAAGAAGAGAACGGCGCTTAAGGCGGCTCCGATCACCCCTCCTCCCCGGTACTGGGTCCCCAGCTCCAGGCTGGCCCGGTAAAAATCTACGCCGGCCAGGTTCTCCAACTCGCTCTGCATCAGCATCAGGTGGGCGCTGACGGTAACCAGGAGCAGCAGAATCAGCAGCCCGGCCAGGCGGCTTTTTAAGCTAAGAATCTTCTCGGGCAGCATGATTCGCAAGGCCAGTATGCCGATTAAAAAGGGAATTACAATGGCCGTTTCGCCGGCCAGGGTGCGCAGGATCCGGTAAACAAAGCCTCCCAGCCAACCGGTCTGTTCCGTCTGCTGGAGACCGGCGTAGCAGAATACCGCCAGGGCAAGCATGGAGATCCCCTTTATCTGGGTGGTGATCTCCCGTTTTAAACCCTGTGTTTTACGCATCCGGCCACCATCTCGCCTTATCTTATACTGGTTTATTTAAATCATTATATAATATTACCGTTACCCGCGCAAACGGCATCTTCCGGTCTTTCTTAAGCCGGCAGGCCCTTTGTCCGGCCGTTTTCCGGCGGACGTATTGGCTTCCCTGGCAGCAGCAACCCCTCCGGTTCCCGGCCGGCAGCCTAAGAAAGCGACTTTGGCGACGGCGGCTTGCGCTTCTCTCCCGCTGCCAAAGGCGCCCCTGGAAAACCACAGCACCTTCGGTTCCCGGCTGCCGCCAGGCCGCCGTTATAGGTTCCCCACCCAGTGACGGCCGCTTCCTTCTCTCTTCGTCCACCAAAGGCTAGCCCTCAGCAGCGGCCGCTTCCTAGGCGGCAGGCAGGAAAATGGTGATCAGTCCCGCCACCCAGCAGTAAAAGGCAAAGTAATGAAATTTCTCCTGCTGAAGCAGCTTAATGAAAAACTTAATGGCCAAAATACCGGAGAGAAATGCTACCAGGCTGCCCGCGGCATAGTTGACCAGCATCTCCCGCTCCAATCCCAGGGAAAGCAGGTCCTTCAGCTCCAGCAGGGTAAGGCCCAGGATAACGGGGGCCGCCAGCATGAAGGAGTAGCGCACCGCGGCGGGTCGGTCCAGCCCTCTCCAAATGGCGCCGGTTATGGTGGCGCCGGACCTGGATATGCCGGGAATTACCGCTATCCCCTGGAACAGGCCCACCCACAGGGCGTCAACGGTTTTCATCTGGCCGATGCCCTTCCTCCCCTGGGGCAGCCGGGTTAGCACCAGCAGCATAACCCCCGTAACCAGGAGCATGAGGCCCACCATGCGGTTGGACATAAATATTTGGTCCATATAGTCTTCCAGGAGCAAGCCGATGACGGCCGTGGGCACGATTCCTACCAGAAGCAGTAAAAGAAACCTCCTCTGCAGGGAGTCCTTGGGAAATCGCAACAGGTCCAGGAAATCCCTCCCGAAAACCCAGAAGACGGAGAGCAGGGTTCCAAAATGAAGCAGTACTTCCAGGGTTACCCCCGGCTGCTGAATTCCCAGCAAATTTTGTGCAAGGACCAGGTGGCCGGAACTGCTGACGGGCAAAAATTCCGTTAAGCCCTGGATCAAGCCCAGGACGATAGCTTCCAGTAAGTTCAAATCGCTCCCCCTATTCCCGTTTGGTTTTAATGATTTGTCCTCGTTATTTTCTTTACCCGGTACAGGTTATCCTTCCTGGGCGGGAAGATTTTTTGTGAACTATTTTGCCTGCACAATTCGGAGGAAGACCGGAACCAGGGGGAGCAGGACCAGAGCACCCCCCAGGTTGTACAGGAAATGGGCGTTGGCCATCTGGCGAGGCAGCTGATCCGCGGAAAACTCCGCCAGCCAGACAAAATAACGGAAAAGTGGTAGAACCAGCAACAATGTGCAAGTATTAAACAAAAAATGAGCCCAGGCCGCCAGCCGGGCATTGGCCTTCATGCCCAGGGAGGCCAGGAGGGCGGTGATGCAGGTCCCCAGGTCGGCTCCCAGCATGATGGCCAGGGCGGCCGGCAGGGTGATCAGCCCTCTCCCCGCCAGCCCCAGGAGAACACCGCTGACGGCGCTGCTGCTTTGAAACATGGCCGTCAGCAAAAAACCGGCCCCCACTCCCAGAAGCGGCCTCCGGCCGGCGGCGGTCAACAGCCCGTAAACCGCCGGGGATTCCCGCAGGGGTTCCAGGCCGGCGGCAATCCCCTCCAGGCCCATAAAGACCAGCCCCAGCCCGAAGAGGGCGCGGGAGCAGTATTTCCAGCCGCGGTGGGGGATTAAACTCATTAAAGCAGCCAGGGCGATAAGGGGCAGGGCCAGGTGATGCCACTGAAAAGAGAGGATCTGGAGGGTGATGGTGGTCCCTAGGTTGGCGCCGATAATAATCCCGACTCCCTGTTCCAGGGAGAGGATACCGGCATTAATCAGCCCCACCACTATGACCGAGGTCAGGCTGCTGCTCTGCAGCAGGACTGTAACTATAAAGCCCAGGAGAAAGCTGCTCAGGGTTGAACCGGCATGGCGGGCCAGAAAATTCTGCACTTTATTGCCTGCATATCGATTCAGTCCCCGGCTCATCTCCTGGATTCCCAGGAGAAAGAGGGCCAGGTAGCCCAGCCCCCGACCCACCTTTAGCCAGGACATCTCTTCCACCACCCCCTTCTATCTTACGCGGGGAGGCGAAGAGATAGAATCCGCGGTCCGCCGGTTTAATCTACACCCATGAGACCTAGGGCATTAAGGAAATTATGGTTCCGGGTTGGGTTTTGGGATCGAGGTAATCCTGGGGACAAGGGCTGATCAGGCGGACCACCCGGGCTTGCGTGGGCGAAATCCTTTCCACAATAATCTTCCCCCGGGGATGATCCAGCTCCAGGTACTCCGGCCGGTAGCTTTCCATGCCTTCCAGCACCGCCTCCAGGGGCATGGCCGTGTACAGGATCATGGTCCTCCCCCCTCCTTCCGGGCTTTGATGAGCCGGTTTAAACGGGAAATGGCGCTGCCCAGCCCCCCCACTTCCCGGATCAAACCCACTTCTACCGCATCCTTCCCCACCAGAACGGTGCCGATATCCCGGGCCAGTTGACCGGTACTGAACATCAACTCCCGCAATTTTTCCTCGGTGATCCTGGTTTTTTTAACTACGAAGCGGATGACCCGATCCTGCATCTTGTCCAGGTATTCAAAGGTCTGGGGAACCCCGATCAGGAAGCCGGAAAGACGCAGGGGATGGATGGTCATGGTGGCTGTCTCCGAGATAAAGGAATAATCGGCTCCCACGGCGATAGGCACCCCGATGCTGTGCCCGCCCCCCAGGACCAGGGAAACGGTGGGCTTGGACATGCTGTCGATGAGCTCGGCGATGGCCAGGCCCGCCTCCACGTCCCCTCCCACCGTATTTAAAATGATCAGGAGCCCCTCAATTTTAGGGCTCTGCTCCACGGCTACCAGCTGGGGAATCACATGTTCATACTTGGTCGTCTTGTTCTGGGGAGGCAAGACCATGTGGCCCTCGATCTGGCCGATGATGGTGATGGTGTAGATATTGCTTTCCACCGCCGGCACCGGCTGAACCTGGCCCATTTGCTTTATGCATTCCACAGCGGAGGCGTCGGCATTCGTTCTGCTTTCCCGATCCGGCCGACCGGGCACCGCTCTCGACCTGCGACGAAAGATCAACCTTTCACTTCCCGTCCCGTACCTAAAATCGCCTTATTAGTGTGCGGCAGTTGCCGCCGCCTTATACAGGCTCCCAAGGCTAAGACTTTTGAAAAGCTGGGAGCACCGCCCTTTTCCCGCCCCTTGTTCTTCCCGGGAAGCGGGAGACTTTTGCCGAAGTGGAGAGGCCCGCCGGCCTGCTCCCACAGCCAGGCCCGGGCTGCAAAATATAGCAAGAAAGCCGGGGAAGAGCTCCCTCCCCCGGCTTCTCCAGGCTTATATTCCAACTCCCGGCTTACCCGGCTTTTATTATTCCCGCTTCTACGGGTTCACCATTGCCCTTTTTGCAGGCTCTCCATGCTCCACTCTAGTCCTGCTGCTCCGTCTCTTCCGCTTTCGCCTTCCCCTCCAGAAGCTCCAGGAACCGGGAAGAAGGCTTTACGCGCCAGACGTGGTTCTCCATGGATACGGTCCACTGCTCCTCCAGGATCCGCTCCTCTTCCCCCGAGGTCATTACCAGCTTCAGGCTCAAACGGAGAGCGCTGCCTTCCTTCTCCACAGCGGTAATGGTATATTCCTTAACCTTACCCCGGGTGGCATTCAGCCAATCCCGGTACTGGTTGCCGTCCCTCCTCCTCTGGATCTCCAGGGCATAGGCTTCCCGCCAGTCTTTCTTCTGCACCGCCTCCAGGTAGCTCTCCGCGGCCTGCCGGCCGGTCCGGTTCAGCCAGTCCAGCCCCTTCTGCTCTCTCTCCTGCCTCATCTGGGCGGCGCGCCGGTCCGCCTCCTCGGCACTCAGGAAGGCTCCGGCAGGATACTTGTTTACCGGGCTCCAGAGGATATACTCCTCGATGCCCAGGGCCAGGGCGGCGTCGATCTGTTGCCGCACCTCCTTGGCCCCGTAGGGGATGTGTCCCAAAATCCAGGTGGCGGTAAAGCTCTGCAGCCAGGGCCGAATAATGGCGGGATCCTTGATGGGTGCATTGCGCTTAATGGCATCCGTCAGCGCCCGGGTAACGGTCCCCGCAGGATGGGCATCGGGAACTTCGTAGCCGAAGTAGCCTCTCCCGTAATGGCTGGGGTAGATCATGGGCTTCTGGTAATCAACCCTGGTAGCGAAGTCCTCCCAGATTTGCCCGATATTGTCGGAATCCCCCCAGGTGGTGGCGATAACGCCAAAGACATCGCAGGCCACGTACACGTTGTAATCCTTGAGCTGCTCCATGGCATAGTCCAGAAAAGCGGCGATATTTTCCGCCTTGCTTACGCCGTTGGAACCGGGATAGTACGCCTCCCGGTCCACCTTGGCGGCATTTTCCGGAAAGCGAATGTAGTCAAACTGGACCTCCCGGAACCCCATTAACGCCGCTTCCTTGGCGATGGCAATATTGTAATCCCAGACCTCCTTTTGGTACGGGTTGATCCAGGCTACCCCCTTCTCCGTCCAGAGGCCGCCCCCCTTCTTCTGGATGGCCCACTCGGGCTTGGCCCGGGCCAGGTACGGATCTTTAAAGACCACGATCCGGGCGATGGTATAAATACCCCGCTTATGCAGGTCCTCCAGGGTGGCTTTGATATCCGTGATGGGGACCGGCTGGTAGTGGGCGTCGATCTCTTTGATGATCTCGATATTGCTCTGGTAGGACATGAGGCCGTGATCGTCCTTTATGTCGATAACTACGGCATTAATTTCTGTCCCTTCAATCATTTTCAAAATTTCTTGATAGCGGGAATGTCCCACCGTATGTCCCGTTAAATAGATTCCCCTGATCTTGGCCGGCGGATTTTCCGGCTGATCCAAAGGAGGCAAGGGGACGTAAAACGGCCCCAGCTGTTCGCGCAACTCTTCATTGCGCCGTTCCCACTCTTCCAGCCGCCTTTGGTATTCCTCTTCCGGGTCCGCGGGGTCCTCCTCCTCGTCCTCCCCGGGACTCCCGACAGGATTAACCCGCATACAGCCGGCGGTAGAGAAAACGGCGAAAATTAAGAAAATTAGCAGTGCGGCCAGGAAAAATCTATGCTTCTTCAGGGCTGCTACCTCCTTTGGCGGGTCTAATGAATGCTTAGAACTACTCAAGTGTAGCTATTTCGGACAGAATTCGTCATATTCCTGCCGGGAAATTATTAATTTATTGTTATATTTTGCGGTTTAGCGGGAAAGCTCCGTTTCTTCCCCTCTCCCGGAAGGCGG
>LFRQ01000015.1 GCA_001512835.1 Clostridia bacterium DTU022 | reverse complement strand
AGGCATTATTTGTTATCGGCCTGTGATATTGTCACCCTGCAAGCAATCAGAAAGGGTGACATTTTCTCAGTCCCGATAAAGCGTTTTTAGGGTGACATTTTCACTGGCCGTTGAAAGCCCGGAAGGCGTTATTTGTGTTGGTGCGTCAAGGGGAGCCAAATTGCCCTCCTCCTGGCTTGCCGATGTATTAGGGGTGAGCCAAAGTCGCCGTCCCCCTGATTTGCCGGCTTGCCGGGCGGGAGGATCATAAACCGCCCATATAGCGTATGGGCTGCGCATATTAGGAATAATTATGGGATAAGATAAACCTACAATTTCCTGGTGAGGAGGAGTGTAATGCTGGGTTTAATTGTTCGCTTTGTGGTTTCTGCCGTGGTATTGATGTTGGTTAGCTTCTTGCTGCCCGGATTCGCCACTCTTTCTTTTTGGCAGGCGCTAATCGCTGCGGTGGTAATCGCCATCCTCGGCTATCTCGTGGAGAGCCTCTTCGGGCGCAAGGTGTCGCCCCAAAACCGCGGGCTGGTGGGCTTTTTGACCGCGGCCGTGGTTATCTACGTGGCCCAGTTCCTGGTGCCGGGAATGTCCGTCTCTCTCATCGGTGCGGCCCTGGCGGCGGTGGTTATCGGGATCGTGGACCTCTTTATCCCCACGGAATTGAGGTAATCAAAAGGCCGGACCTTTTTGGGATGAACTGATAAAGGAGCTTTGAGCATGTCGTTAGCTGAAGGTCAGCGGGAAGGTTATGTTCCGGAATTCAACGTGCGCACGGACCTGGCCCTGGAGGCCAGGGAAATAGTCCAGGAGCGGACGGCGGAGGAGATGCCCGGGGTAGCCGTGGAACAGACCCGGGAGGACGGCGTCACCATCCACCTGGTTAAAGTGGAGACCCGGGAGGCGGCGCAGCGCCTGGGCAAGGCCCCGGGGAACTACCTGACCCTGGAGGCCCCGGGCCTGCGCCAGAAGGACACCGATCTGCAGGATCGCCTGACGGATATTCTGGCCCGGGAGTTGATCAAGTTCCTGCCCCTGCCGGACAAGCTGGAGGAGAGCGTGCTAATTGTGGGCCTGGGCAACTGGAACGTGACTCCCGATGCCCTGGGGCCGAAAGTGGTGGGCGATCTCCTGGTCACCCGCCACCTGAAGCTGATGAAACACCAGGCTTTCCAGGAAGGCTACCGCTCCACCTGCGCCCTGGCCCCGGGGGTGCTGGGGATTACCGGCATCGAAACCAGCGAGATTGTCCGGGCCCTGGTCCAGCAGGTCAAGCCCAGCCTGGTAATTGCCATTGACGCCCTGGCGGCCCACCGCCTGGAGAGGCTGCATACCACCATCCAGGTGGCCGATGCCGGGGTCAACCCCGGTTCCGGGGTGGGCAACAACCGGGTCGGAATCAACAAGGAGACGGTGGGGGTCCCGGTAGTGGCCATCGGCGTCCCCACCGTAGTGGAAGCCTCCACCATTGCCGGGGATACCATGGATGCCCTGGTGCAGGCTTTTAAAAAACAGTCCCGGGCCCCGGAGTTGGTAATCGGGATGGAAGGCCAGAGCTGGGAAGAGCGCCAGATGCTGGTGAAAAGCGTCTTGGAGCCTTTTGTGGGGCGTTTAATGGTTACCCCCAAGGAGATCGATACCTTTATCGACGATATCTCCCTGGTTATCGCCGCCGCCCTCAACACGGCCCTGCACCCCAAGGTGCGGAGCAGCGAAGGCGGGAAGTACCTGCAATAATAAAAAAAGCGGGCCGGGACCGGCCTTCCTCCAGGCCGGGCCGCCCGCCGCTGTTTAAGGCGCTAGCCAACGATTAATAGATTAATAGGTGATTATTGTCTTCTCCTTCTCCAGCCCGGGCTTCAGTTCGCCGGCCAGCTTTTCCGGGATCACCACGGTGTTGGGGTCGCCGTCGGAGATATAGCGGGCCTGCAAGTTCTCCTGGAAACGCTGCATCTGGTCGTATATCCCCGTGCCCTCGGTGTTCATCTCGCTGGCCCGAACCCGGGGGATGGCCTCGGGCCGGAATGCACCGGAGAAGGGCGAGGGGGCCGGGTTGGCGCCCACCAGAAAGATACCCTCGTTATGATAGCCGATTCCTTCGTATTCGCCCCGGATAATATAGCTCATATCCTTGGGATAAGTGCCGTAGGGGAGGGCCAGGCTGCGGACCCGGTAATCCGGGAGGTACTGATCCTTCCACTTGATAAAGTAAGCCAGCTCCTGGCGCGCTTTCTCCGGGCTCAGGCCGCCCAGGCCGGGATAGGGGTGGGAGTAGGTATGGCTCCCGATTTCAAAGCCTTTCTCCACCAGATAGTCCAGCTTCTGCTGGACATACTTTTCCTGTCCGAAGGGGGCCACGGCAATGATAAAGAAAGTCGCCGCCAGGCCGAAATCGGGATGCTGCCGGTGGAACTCCTCCAGGATGCCCACGGCGCAGTCGGGATCCACCACCAGCCGGCCGTTCTCCTCGATAAAGCGGAACTGGCCCGGGGTGCTGTCGTCAAAGGTAATTACCACCGGCGTGGTTCCCGCGGGCACGTCGATATTTCCATCGAGGACGTCATTCAAGGAGACCGCCCGGTAGCCGGCTTCATAGAGAGCCTGCAAGTCCTTGCGAAAGTTGTCGGGGGTGCGGACCCATTCGGCTTCCGGCTCCCCGATCTCATGGTACATAAGAAACATAATCTGGCCCAGCTCGTTGACGCCCAGGGCTTCGTAGTCCACAGGCTCTGCCGGCTCCTGAGGATCCTCATCTTGAGGATCATCGTCGCTTCCGGCAGGCGGCCCCAGGGCCTCCTGATCCCCGGTGCACGATACCAGCAAGCCGCCAAGAAGCATAACGGTCAAAATTGCCATCAAAAAGCTGCTTTTCTTGAGCAAGGGGGCCCCTCCTTCGGAATGACTGCTGCACTTGGTTAACATAAGTATTCGACAAAATTCGCTGCCCTCCTTCCCTTTGATCGCCGGATATAAAGGGGAAAGGGGGAGAGCGGGAGAAATATTTACCGGACCGATAGAGAACCATTTGCCGAGGAGGTGGCGGGTTAAATGAAGCTGTTGACGGCGGCGGCCATGAAAGAGCTGGATCGCCGGGTGATCCAGGAGTTGGGGCTGCCGGGGGTAGTTCTCATGGAGAACGCCGGCATGCGCGTGGTGGAAGTCATCTTGAAGATGCAGCCCGCGCCGGCCAGGATTTGCGTGGTGGCCGGCCCCGGGAACAACGGAGGCGACGGGCTGGTTATCGCCCGGCAGCTGCAGCGGGCGGGGCGGGAGGTCTCCCTGCTTGTTTTCGCCCGGCCGGAAAAATATCCCCCGGAGTCGGCGGAAAATTACCGCTATTTGAGGAATACCGGCTTCCCGTTGCGGCATATAATGGAAGAGAAGGACTTGGACTGGCTCTCCCGGGAGCTCCGTTCCGCCGACCTGGTGGTGGATGCCCTGCTGGGAGTGGGCTTGCAGCGCCCCCTGGAGGGACTGGCCGCCGGAATCGTCCGGGCGGTCAACGAGAGCGGGGTTCCGGTCCTGGCCGTGGATATTCCCTCGGGGGTCTGCGCCGACACCGGCGCTCTCCTGGGAGAGGCGGTAAAGGCCCGCTGGACGGTAACCATGGCCTATCCCAAGCGGGGCTTGCTGCTTTACCCCGGAGCGGAGGCGGCGGGGGAGGTAATCGTCGGCGACATTCATTTCCCGCCGGAGCTGGCCACCGCGGAGAAAACGGAGGTCATTACCGCGGAGAAGGTGCGCCGGATGCTCCCGGAGCGGCCCCTGGACGGGCATAAGGGGAGCATGGGGCGGGTCTTGCTGGTAGCCGGTTCGCCCGGATTGAGCGGTGCGGCGGTGCTGGCAGGAGAGGCGGCCCTGCGGGGCGGCGCCGGCCTGGTCTACGTGGGGACGGCGGCCTCCGGGCAGCCGCTGCTGGAAGGGAAGCTGCGGGAGGTAATCAGCTTTCCCCTTCCCGAGGAGAGTCCCGGAGTGCTGGGGCCCAGCGCCGCCGGGGAGATCCTGGAGAAGGCGCGGCAGGTTCGGGTCCTGGCCATGGGGCCGGGAATCCCCCCGGCGCCGGAAACCGCCGCCCTGATCAAGACCTTGCTGGAACAGTGCCCCCTCCCCCTGGTTTTCGATGCCGGGGCCTTGAGGGCCCTGGCCGGAGACCCCGCGGTGCTGCGCCGGGCCCAGAAGCCGCCGGTAATTACCCCTCACCCGGGAGAACTCGCCCACATGCTGGGGGCGGCGGTGGAAGAGATTCAAGGGTCCCGCCTGGAGACGGCCCGGAGATGCGCCGAAGACTGGAACTGCATTATGGTGCTCAAGGGGGCCCGGACCGTGGTGGCCGCTCCCGACGGACGGCTGCAGGTCAATCCCACGGGAGGCCCCAACCTGGCCACCGCCGGCACCGGCGACCTGCTCACGGGGCTGATCGCCTCCTTGATTGCCCAGGGGATGCCTTCCTGGGAGGCCGCCCTGGCCGGGGTCTTCCTGCACGGCCTGGCCGGCGACCTGCTTCCTTCGGGGCGGGGGTACATGGCCGGAGATTTTCTCAACCAGTTTGGAGCCGCCTTCCGCCTTCTGCAGGAGCCCCCGGCCTGCCAGTGGGGTCCTTTTAACCGCGGCCTGCGTCCGGCTTAACCGGCTTCAGGCCGGAAGCAAGGAGGGGTTGCTTTGAAACGCCGCATTTTCTACGCCGTCCCCTTTCGCAGGGGGCTGATCCTGGTCCCCCTGGTGTTCCTGGGACTGGGGCTTTTGGGCTGGGGGGGCTGGCATATTTTTGCCCGGCACCTGAGCCCCTCCTTCCCCCAGGCCGTCCAGAAGGGGATCGCCCAAAGCCTGGAGGACCTGGACAGCTACTACGTCAAGTTCAAGACGACCCTGCTTTACCTGGAGGAGCAGCCCTCGTACCTGCTGGAGATCTGGGGCTGTCCTCCCAAGCAGTATCGCTGCGAAATGATCCGCCTGAAGGGGGACCGGCAGGCGGCGCTGCAGGTGATGATCCACAACCAGGGGAAGGATTACTACTTTGACCCCGAGCTGGGCGATTTCCTGCCCGTTCACGAACTGGGGCGGGAGCAGCTCCCCTACAAGATGTTGGAAGAGTACTGGCACTCCGTCACCGGCGCCGCTGAAGTGCAGCTCCTCCAGGAGCAGGAGGGCTCCCGCCACCGCTACTATATCCTGGAGGTGATCCCGGACCAGCCCCACCGCCACCGGGTAAAGGAGCTGATCTGGGTAGAATCGAAGCGCCTGCTGCCCGTCCGGGTGGAGGTTTACGATCTTAACGGCACTTTGACCCAGTTGACCACTTTTGAAGTGATCCAGTTGAACCCCGTGCTGGAAGCCTCCCTCTTTTCCGTGGAATTCCAAGAGGTCCCCTGAACCTTTGGCGCTTTATGGCTCTGGCGCTTCCCGGCCGGCGAGCAGCCCTTTGGCTTTTCTTGACGCTTTCCGGCTCCCGGTAATATAATGGGGCAAGGAATGAATTGCCTCAATTGATCCAAATTTCTGAGAAGGAGGAAAGCCGATGCTGGATTGCGTGATGAGTGCGGAGGAGCGGGCTCTTCGAGAAGAGGTCCAGGCTTTTGTCCGGGAAGACGTGGACAAGCAGCTCCTGCGGGATATGGACGAAGACAAGGTCCGCTACCCCCGCCAGTTCCTGGAGCGGGCGGCGGCTCGCGGGCTCCTGGGCCTGCGCTTTCCCAAGAAGTACGGCGGAAGAGGCCTCCCCTGGACCTCGGAAATCATCGCCCTGGAAGAGGTGGGCATCCTGGGCACCTCCCTGGGCTGCCTCTACTCCCTGGTCAGCATTGTCGGGGAAGCCATCAACAAGTTCGGTTCCGAGTATCTTAAAGAAAAATACCTGAAGCCCACCATCCAGGGGCGCCTCACCACCGCCGAAGCCTTGACCGAGCCCCGGGGCGGCTCCGATTTTTTCGGGGCGACCACTAGCGCCCGGCGGGAGGGGGATTACTACATCTTAAACGGGCAGAAGCGCTTTGTGGTCGGCAGCGAAGGGGCCGACTACTTTATGGTTTACGCCCGCACCAACCCCGAGGGGCCTCCCCACAAGTCCATCAGCGCCTTTATCGTCGACCGGGGCCCGGGGGTGAAGGTGGAGTATATTTACGGCCTCATGGGCACCCGGGGCGGGGGGACCGGCCGCCTGGTTTTTGAAAATGCCCGGGTTCCCGCCGAAAACTTGCTCGGCCGGGAGAACCAGGGGGGCGAAATCTTCTACCAGATGATGATCCCCGAGCGAATGACCAGCGCCGCCGGAGCGGTGGGGATGGGCCGGGCCGCCTTGGAGGTGGCCGCCCGCTACAGCACCCGCCGCAAGGCCTTTGGGCGGGAGATCAAGAATTTCCAGGCGGTAAGCTTCAAGGTGGCGGACAGCATCACCCGCTTGGACGCGGCCCGGGGCCTGGTCTACCTGGCGGCCCGTTCCGTGGATAGCGGCGATCCCCCGGGGAAAACCCGGCGCCTGGTCTCCGAGGCCAAAAAAGTGGCTACGGAGAACGCCTGGGCGGTGGTGAACAACGCCATGCAGATAATGGGCGGGATCGGCTACACCAACATCTACCCCATCGAAAAGATGCTGCGGGATGTCCGCCTGATCATGATCTGGACGGGAACCAACGAAATCATGGATCTGATCATCCAGCACGAGTACTACCAGGAACTGGCCCGGGGCTCCCGCGCCCGGGACATAGAAGAAGACGCCCCCGAAGCCCACCGCAGCGAAGAAAAAATCTACGAGTAGTGCCTGGCACGTCAACTTTGTCAACTTGATTGAAAATTCAGAATATAGGTATCTTGCTCGGGAACTTGTTTATTTTTTTGTGGAGAGGGATTTCTTGTAGATCTGCGCGGTGCGCTCGGCGATCAAGTGCAGATCGTGGTTTTCCAGGACGTAGCGGCGGCCCCAGGCCTGCAGGGAGGCCAGGAAGTCGGGGTCTTTTAGCAGGCGGGCCAGGTCATAAAATATGTTCCGGTAGCAGGTATCGGGATATTCGCTGCCCACCAGGTCCAGGGTGTCCAGGGCGGCGTACTGGCTGGGCTGGATTAGGCCCCGGTAGCTGTATCCCAGCAGGAGGGCGGCATTGCCGCAGGCCATCCCCTCAATGATGGACCTTCCCTGGCCGATCACCATCTGGGTTTCCCGCAGGATTTCGGCGTTCAGGGGGAGCCAGCCGCGGTACTGGCCGCGCAGGGGGACGATTTTTTCCGGGCAGACCACCTCCAGGTGGAGGTCGGCCATGGCCGCCGCTTTCAGCAGAGCCTGGTACCCGGACCTGGTGTAGCCGTCCTTTTCGGCGATATAGGCGGCTTTCAGTTCCCCCTTGACGGGAGGGGGCTGAAATTCCTCCAGGTTTACCCCTTCCGGCAAATAGACGGCGGTCAGGTTGTTGACGTTTAAAAGAGACCAGAGGGAGGGGGCGGGGGTGATGATAAAGTCCGCCTGCTGGAAGAGGGGCAGGTACTGGTTGTAGGAAGCTTTTTCGTGGACCGTAATCCCGTAGGGAATTTGCAGCTGCCGGGCTATTTTATGAGCCAGGGAGAGCAGGTGCAGGGAATGGACATGCACCAGGCTGGCCTGGCTTCTGCGGGCGATATCCAGAATGCCCTCCTGGGTCAGGTTGGTATAAAAGGGGACCCGGCGCTGGTAGCAGCGCTGCAGGATGGCCCGGTCCCGGGGAGGGCAGTCGGTAACCACTACCGCCGTGGGGATCCCCTGCCACTTGAGCTCCTCGGCCAAGCTGAAGACGTGGTTTAACCGGCTGGCGTAGGAAAACCGGTCGAGCATAAGGACCTGCACCTAGATCACCTGCCATTAATTTATGTTGCAGGGGGGGAAAAGGTGCAGGCCGCCCGGACGCCGGTGGGAAAAAGGCCGTCCCATGGATCTGGGACGGCCTTTTTGTCGCAGAAACTCTTGTGGGTTGACGAAACTTTTGCCGTGCACCCCTTAGCGGGGCAGGACAAAAAGCTGGCTGACCAGGTAGCCCCGGCGGGGATCATATTTTACCCCAATGCCGGTGTGGGTATAGCGGGGATCCATAATCTTGCTGCGGTGGCTGGGGCTGCTCATGAAGGCGGAGAAGATGGAGTTGATGCTTCCGCCCATGCCGATGTTTTCGGCGGCCAGGGCAAACCGGTAGCCGGCACTGCGCAGCATGTCCCCTGAACGCCCGTAAACGGGGGATTCATGGGCAAAATAGCGGCGGTCAATCATATCCTGGCTTTTCAGCCGGGCCAGGGCGACCAGGCGGGCATCAACCCGCAGGGGGGCTATTCCCGCCCGGGCTCTCTGGTTGTTGACCAGCTGGAGCAGCAACTGCTCCTGGGCATTAAGGACCGCCGAGTCTCCGGGCAGGGAGGGCAGCTGCGGGGACGGTGTCGAAGGCGTTGAGGGGATTGGCGAAGGCGCCGGCGACGGCAGGGAAGGCCGGGCCGGGGTCCAGGAGACGCCGGCGGAGGAAGAAGTGCTCCGCGCCATCCCGTAAGCCGTCCCGCTGCCGGAGCTGCGTATTATGTAGGCTTGCGCCGCCACGGGATTGATTAGCACCAACAGGACCAGGCAGAAGAGCAGGAGAGCAGCGACTTTTCGCCGGATAGTAAACATAATATTCCTTATTCCTCCTCTTGATCAAATGGTTGTGTCTAGTTTAGGGGGGAGGGGAATATTATGTCAACCTCGCTCCCTTTTCGGGAGCGCCGCCTTCGGAAAATGCGGGCGGGATTGCACCAGGATCCGCTGACTGTTAAATCTTTTTGCTATTTTGTTTTTTTCTGGATTACCTTCCCGATAATTTTCCAGAAGCCAAGATTCCTTGCTTCCTCCAGCTCCCGGGCCAGAACCAGATTATGTGAACTCAATTTTTGATTCTCCTGTTCCAGCTTCCGGCAGCGATTCTCCAGGTTCTTTAAATCCTTCTCCCGGTTCTGGCAGGCCTGGTGCAGCTTCTGCTGGTTGTTTTTTAGCTCCTGAATTTCTGTCAACAGGCGCTTGCGCTCGTGATCCCAGTTTTTCCGGGACTGCTCCATCTTCGCTTTTAAACTGTTGACGGTATCCTCAAACTTCTGCTGCAGCTGCTGCAGTTCTTCCTCTTTTTCCGCCAAGTCCCGGTGCAGTTGCCCCATTTTTCGCTCTGTTTGCCGCGACAGCCGGAAGAGCTCACTTTTTTTCTGCTCCAGGGCCTGCTCCAGCACGGTCTTGGCCTCTTTAAACTGGGAGGCCTGGCCCAGGAGGACCCGGGAATGTTCATGAAGCCGGTGGAAATCGTCTTCCCACGCCTCGGCATCTGCTTCCCCTTCCGGCAGGGGGTCGGGCAGCTTTTCCGGCCAGAGGGCGGGTTGAGCGCCCTGAAGCAGGGTCCAGCCGGACCGGGGAGGATGGTCCTCCAGGATGAGGCCGCAGCGGGCCAGGTGCAACTCGGCGCTGTTTTCCGCCGCCAGCCTTTCCCGGGAATGGGGTTGGCGGCAAAGCCAGAGGGCCTCTTCGTAAAACCAGGCCGGCAGGGGCACCTCCTGGTGAAGAAGGAAAAAGGGGAAGGGCGCCTGGTTTAAAGGGGGAGAGAGGAGCACTTCTTCCCGCCAGCCTCCCGTAGGCCAGCCGCCGCTTTTTTTCTGCCGGTAGCAGACCAGGTGCTGCTCTCCTCTTTCCGAGGACCAGAGAGTGTGAATGTTCCTCACTTCATCAACGAAGATGCAGGGGTAGCGATTCCGGCCTTCCGCCGCCAGGGGGACGGCGTTGCTCCAGGCTTGGGCCGTGGCGCTGAAGTAGCGGTAATGGAGGGAGCTTTTCTCTTCCTCTTCAATTTTATAGATTAGGTGGAGGCCCTGGTTCCTATCGACGGCGCTGTGCCCGTAGTTGAGGGCTGTCCCTGCGCCGTAGTCGATCACCCGGGGCTCTTCCCAGGCGGAGTGCCGGTACTGGTGGTGAAAGAGCCACCAGCGGTCGGCCTGCCGGTTGACGGCCAGGTAGATCAGGTGCAGGGATCCGAACTGGTCCGCGTTTAACAGCAGGTGGCTGCACTGCTTTTCTTCGTGGTCGTAAACGATTTTCTCGCCGGCCCCTTCTCCCGGCTGGAGGTGATAGAAGCAGCCGTTTTCGCAGATCACCAGGTGGACCCGGTTCAGCCCGTCTATGGCGGCGCAGAAGGGGCCGCTCCGGGGCAAAGGCTGGGGCGGCGACCACTCGCCTCGGGACCCCGCCTGCCAGAAAAGCTGCCCGTCGATGCTGGGAAAGAAAAAGTACTGCTTTTCCGGCTCCACCAGGAGAAAGGGAGCCTCCATGAAGGAGTCTTCATTGAATACCAGGGACATGCTCTTCACCTGCCTGCTCAAAAAAATATACCCGGTGACGTACCATGTATATGCCTGTCTCCCTTTAAAAAGAAGTCAGCGGAGCAAAATAGCACTCTCCCCTGCCGAAATAGCGCTCCGGGAGCAACAAAAATTATTCTAAGCCGGGGCTCAATCACCATCGCTCCCAGGAATGCATAATATGTCATTGAAGCAGCGCTCCCCCTACCCAAAGCTGCTCCATAATTATTCATTCAAAGGAGGGTTGCATAAATATGGGATGCAGCAATAACTTCGGCAAGTATCGTTCCCGCGAGGAGAACAGCAATGCGATCTTTCCGGGGCCGTGTGATCCTGAATTAGGTTGCCCGCCCCCAACGGAGATAGTATGCATTAAGACGGAGAAAGTATATGAGTCATGCCGCAAGGTCCAGGTTAATACCGAGGTAACCAATTTGAGTGGCATCGCCGTGGGCGAGATTACCGAGGCTTTCTGCCGCAATGTTGAGTTGGTGGTGGATGACAAGCATCCTTTTGTCTGCCAAAAGATTCAGGGAACCAACCGTGCCCGGGTCTCCTTTTTCTTCCGGTACCGGTTCGAGTACATCGATCAAGAGGGGGTTAAGTGGTTTTGCAGTGACCCCGTCTTTCACCAGACCACGGTGATTATGAGCCCCCGCATTCAGGAAGATGGCCTGTTCGTGCAGTGCGAAGTTTTCCTGGAGTGCCTGGAGTGCTTCCCCTCCGGACCCCAGGAGGTCACCTGCTGTATCGGAAAGCTGCTGGTTTTCAAGCTGGTGGCCCAGGTTCAGCTGCTCGTTCCCGCCTACGGGTTCTGTCCCGAACCGCCTTTGTGCCCACAGGTGGAGGCAGAATGTCCCGAGTTTGATCCCATCTGGCCTCCTTTCCCACCCCAGGAAGACATCGAGAGATAGCGCGGTGGGAGTAATGATGACCGGTGCCCGGCACCGGTTTTTTTTTGCTATATTCCCGTATAAATACCAGGGCGATCTGTGATATAATGAGCCATGAGCGTAGGTGGAAAAGGGGGTAGCCCGGTGTCGGAGCAGAAGTTGAAAATTGGCCTGTTGGGAATGGGGACCGTGGGAGGCGGAGTGGCGGCGATCCTGGAGCGCCACCGGGAGGCGCTTTCCGAGAAGGCGGGAGCGGAACTGGTCCTGGAGCGGGTCCTGGTTCGAGATCCCCGCCGCCCCAGGGCCGTGGACCTGCCGGCGGAGCGGTTTACTACCGAGGCGGCGTCAATTTTGCACGACCCCTCCATCGACCTGGTGGTGGAGTTGATGGGCGGCATCGAGCCGGCCCGCAGCTATATCCTGGAAGCTTTGCGGCGGGGCAAGTATGTGGTTACCGCCAACAAGGACTTGATGGCCCGGCACGGGACGGAGCTCCTGGAGGAGGCCCAGCGCCACCGGGCCCGGATCTACTACGAGGCCAGCGTCGGGGGCGGCATTCCCTTGATCCGTCCTTTAAAGCACTGCCTGGCGGCCAACCGCATTGAAAAGGTAATCGGCATTATCAACGGTACCACCAACTATATTTTAACCCGCATGGCCCTGGAAGGCAGCAGCTTCCAGGAGGCCCTGGCGGAGGCCCAGGCCCGCGGCTTTGCCGAGGCGGATCCTGCCAACGACCTGGAGGGGCGGGACGCCGCTTACAAGCTGGCCATAATCGCCGCCCTGGCTTTCCGGCGCCGGATTGCCGTGGAAGATATCTACGTGGAAGGGATCGCCGGCGTCGCCGCGGAGGATATCCGCTACGCCCGGGAGCTGGGCTATGCCATTAAACTGCTGGCCGTGGGAGAAGAGCTCCTCCAGGGGCTGGCCTTAAGGGTGCACCCCACCCTGGTGCCGGCCACTCATCCCCTGGCCTCGGTGCTTCATGAATTTAATGCCGTCTACGTGGTGGGGGATGCCGTGGGCGAGGTAATGTTTTACGGCCGGGGAGCGGGGGCCATGCCTACCGGCAGCGCCGTGGTGGCCGATATTATTGATGCCGCCCGGACCATGCGCTCCCGCATTAAAGACGGCATCATGGAGACCACTTTTGCCCCGGCTTCGGTGCTCCCCGTTTCCCGGCTGGTTTCCCGCTTCTACCTGCGCCTGCAGGCCCAGGACCGCCCGGGAGTATTTGCCGCCCTGGCCACCGCCTTCGGCGAGGAGCAGGTCAGCCTGGACATGATCATCCAGAAGCGCAGCGAAGCCGGCACCGCCGAGATCGTCCTGGTAACCCATGATGTTATTGAGGAGCGCTTTAACCGGGCCATGCAGCGGATCGAGGCCTGTGAAGCCATCGAAACCGTCAACAGCGTCTTCCGGGTCCTGGAATAAAACGATAAAGGCGCTACCATTTTCCACGGCTTTAGGGCAGGAATAATCCCGGAAACTGTGGAATAGAATATGTCAAACATGCGCCGCTTAATCTGCCGCATAAGAAGCATAAGAATTGGTTTGCTATTTAGATGATTGGTGGTGCTTCCGTGGTTCACCCTCCCCCGCACTTGCGGCCGACCTGGGCAGAGATCAACCTGGATAACATAAGCCACAACCTGGAACAGTACCGGCGGGCCCTGGGGTCCCAGGTGAACATCATGGCCGTAGTCAAGGCCGACGGCTATGGGCACGGCGCCGTGGAAGTGGCCCGCACGGCCCTTAACGCCGGGGCCTCCCAGCTGGCCGTAGCCTTCCTGGAAGAAGGGATTGAACTGCGCCGGGCTGGAATCCAGGCGCCCATATTGCTGCTGGGCTATACCGATCCGGCCTTGGCCTCCTCCCTGTATGAATACAGCCTCACGCCCACGGTATTCGACCTGGAGGTGGCCCGCGGCCTCTCCCGCTGGGCTGCCGACCGCGGCCATACCCTGCCGGTGCATATTAAAGTGGATACGGGCATGGGGCGGATAGGCGTCCTGGCGCCGGAGGCCCTGGACTTCATAACGGCGGTCTCCCGCTTGCCGGGATTGCGACTGGAAGGGCTGCTGACCCACCTGGCGGCGGCGGACGAGGAGGATGACGGCGGCTATACCCACCGCCAGATCCGGGTCTTTGCCGAACTGGTGGAGGCCTGCCGGGAGAAGGGGATCCGCTTTTCCTACTACCACGCGGCCAACAGCGCGGCGGCCATCATGCACCCCGATGCGCGCTTTAACCTGGTTCGCATCGGCCTCTCTCTTTACGGCTACTATCCGGCTCCGTGGCTGGCGGCAGGCCCGGTGAAGCTGCGCCCGGCCCTCTCCTTTAAAAGCCGGATTATCTTCATAAAGGAGGTTCCCCCGGGGACGGCCATCAGCTACGGCTGCACCTACCGCACCCGTACCCGTTCCCTGATCGCTACTGTTCCCGTGGGTTACGGCGACGGCTACAGCCGCTCCCTCTCCAACCGGGGCCAGGTGCTGGTCCGGGGACGGAGGGCTCCCGTGGTGGGCCGGGTCTGCATGGACCACCTGATGATCGATGTCAGTGGAATTGAGGGGGTCCAGCGGGGCGACGAAGTAGTCCTCTACGGCCGGCAGGCAGAGGAGGCCATCCCCGTGGAGGAGGTCGCCGGGCTCCTGGGGACCATCAGCTACGAGCTGATCTGCTCCCTGGATAAGCGGGTGCCCCGCCTTTATATCCAGGGGGGACGCCTGGCGGCTCTCCGGGATCTGCTGGGGGAAAAAATATTTACCGGTTAGACTTCTTTTTTGGGCGCGTTCTGCATAACTATTATACAAAACCGTATAATACTGAATATGGAACTAGGGCGCCGGTGTGGGAACCATTTAAAAAGGGGGTGCAGGTCCGTTGGCCGAAACCAAGCGCATTATGATCAGCCTTCCCAACAATTTATTGACCGAAGTAGACGGCATCGTGGCGATGGAGAAGAGGACCCGCAGCGAATTTATCCGGGAAGCGATGAAGCTTTATCTTCAAGAGCGCAAAAAAAGGCAGATCCGGGAGAGAATGCAAAAAGGGTACCAGGAGATGGCCAAGTTAAACCTGACTCTCTCCAGTGAAGCCTTGCACGCGGAGAACGAAGCCATTCGGATTGCCGAGGAAATTGTTGGCGGAGAGTGAACGCCTTGGAAGTGAAGAGAGGTTATATCTTCTATGCCGATCTCAGCCCGGTGGTCGGCTCGGAGCAGGGCGGGACCAGGCCGGTCCTGGTAGTCCAAAACGATATCGGCAATCGCTACAGCCCTACGGTTATCGTAGCGGCCATCACTTCCCAAATCGATAAAGCCAAGCTGCCCACCCACGTGGAAATTAGCGCCGCCGAATACAACCTGGAGAAGGACTCCGTTATTTTGCTGGAACAGGTCCGGACTATCGACAAGCAGAGGCTGGAGAAGAAGGTAACGGAACTGGATGAACGGATCATGCGCCGGGTTGACGATGCCTTGCGCATCAGCCTGGGACTGATCGATTTTTAAAACCGACGGATGGGATGGCCGAAAAAAGTCTCAGCCATGGGGCTTTTTTTTGATCGGAGAGAAGATGCGCTCCCCCCAATCAGCTCCCCTGGTGGGGATTACCGTCAACCAGAATTATGACCGGGAACGCCTGTGGCTTCCCTTTGCCTACTGCCGCTCCGTGGAGCGGGCGGGAGGAATGCCCGTATTGATTCCTCCCCTGGAGGGGGAGGCGCGCTTCCTGCTGCCGGCCCGGTTGCAGGCCCTGCTTCTTCCGGGAGGAGGCGACATTGCGCCCCTTTTTTTTGGCCAGGAGCCCCGCCCCGGCCTGGGGGAAGCGGACCCCCGGCGAGACGAACTGGAGCTCTTCCTGGTGCGGGAGGCCCTGCAGCGGGACCTGCCTCTCCTGGGGATCTGCCGGGGATTGCAGTTGATCAACGTGGCCGCGGGGGGAACCCTTAAGCAGGACCTGGCCGGCGGGGAATACCTCCAGCACTGGCAGCAGGCCCCCCGCCAGTTCCCCTGGCACACCGTGAGGGTGCTGGGCCATACCCGGCTGGGCGACTTGCTGGGAGAAGGCTTCCTGGCGGTAAACAGTTTTCACCACCAGGCGGTGGAGCGGCCGGCTCCCGGCTTCCGGGTTTCCGCCGTGGCTGCCGACGGGGTGGTGGAGGCCCTGGAGAGCTGCCGCCATCGCTTTGTCCTGGCAGTCCAGTGGCATCCCGAAGCCCTGGATCACCCGGCTTCCCACCGGCTCTTCCAGGCCCTGGTGGCGGCGGCCCGGGAGCTTTTCCAGCCGTGATCCATGTGCAGGTCCCGGCGGAATTGGAAAAAGTACTGGCAATGGTGGCGGCGGCCGGGGAGCCTTTCTAGCTGTGATCCCGCAGCCACCAGGATTCCGAGAGCACCTTTTTAAAAAGGTTCCAGAGCTTGCTGGGGGGAAGGGGGCGGAAGTTTCCGTCGGCGGCCAGGGAATTGCCGCGGAAGAGGAAGGAGGCCCCTCCCATGGCGATAATGGCGCCGTTGAAGCCGTTGAAGGTTTGCTTTTCCCCCTTTTTCCCCAGGATTAGGTTGGCGATATTCTTGGCGGCCACCGAAGACTGCAGGTGGGCCAGGGAACCCATTTTCGGGAGGGGAGCCCCGCTCTCCGAGAGCATGAGGGCAGCATCGCCGATGCCGAATATCTCTTCCCGGCCGGCGGCCTGGCAGCCGTGGTCCACGGGGAGCCAGCCGGATCCGCCGTCCAGTTTGCTTTGGCGGATTATGGGCGGAGGAACCGCTTCGGGGCAGTAGATGAGCATATCGAAAGGGAAAGAACCGTATTCCAGCACGATCTTTTTTGCCGCCTCCTGGATCTCCAAGACCGGGCTCCTGCTGTAGACCAGGATCTTGCGCTTCAGCAGAAGCTCTTTCAGGCTCTCCTGGACCCGTTCTCCAAACTGGGACAGCGGGGCCGGCTCGGGAGTATAAATATTTATGGCGATCTCCCGGCGCCGCCCCCGGCGGCGTAGAAAATAATCGATTAAAAAGGCGTACTCGTAGGGGCTGCCCGGAAATTTGATGGTTGGGGAGGCGACGACGATGGCGATCTCTCTCCCCTGGAAGTCGCGCAGGCGGGAAAAGATCCCCTCCGCCCCGGACAGGGTATGGGCGTTGAAGCCGGCCTCTTCCGCTCCCGGGGGCAGGCCGGGGTTCAACTCGGCCCCGGGGGCCAGCAGCAGGAAGTCGTACCTTACTTCCCGCCCCCCTTCGAGATGAATTATTTTTTTCTCGACATCGATAAAGGCGGCCGCCCGGTCAACCACCCTAATCCCCAGCCGGCGGAAGTTGGCGGTGTCCCGGAGCAGCCCGCTCCGCTGCCGCGCACCTATGGCCAGGAAGGGGAGGGATCCCCGGTTGTAAAGGGTTTTCTCCTTTTCGATCAGGATTACTTCGTGGGACCGGTCCAGGAAGCGCCTTAGCAGCCGGGCGGCGGCGCCGCCCCCGGTGCCGCCCCCGACAACGGCTACAGTCCTCTTCAAGGGCTTCACCTCTCCTGTAGCTTTTCCCCCGGAGGAGGGCCTTATAACTGCCGGGCAACTTCCGGGAGTCTTTGCCCTCTAGAGGACTGGAGGAAGAGGGCCGGAGAGGAAGATGGCGGGCCCCTCATGGATTTATTTTCATATTTTTCCGAATGGGATATAATCAGAGAAGCACGGTGAAAGGGAACGGTTAAAGAGAGTAGGAAAACCGGAGGGTGGGCATTGAAAGTCGATCTCCATATCCATACGGCCATTTCCTATGACGCCACGGGCCGGCCGGAAGAGGTGCTGGCGCAGGCCCGGAAGGTGGGCCTGGACGGGATCGGGATCACCGAGCACAACAGCTACGAAAAGTGCGCCGTTTTTCAGGAACTGGCCCCGAAATACGGGGTAGCGGTTTTTATCGGGGCGGAGGTGGCTACCCGGACGGGCCATATCCTGGTCTTCAGCCGGGATATCCAGCGCTGGAACCGCTATCAGGGGATTAACAACGACGCCCAGGAGCTGCTGGATGAGGTCAACAGCATCGGGGGGGTGGCCATAGCGGCGCACCCGTACCGCCTGGGGATCAGCTACGGTGGAAACGGGGTCAAGCGCCTGAAAGGCCTGGGAGCCATCGAGGTTTGCAACGGCGGGAGCCGGGAGGATGAAAACCGCCTGGCCCGGGAGCTGGCCGAGGCCATGTCCCTGCCCGGCACCGGGGGGAGCGACGCCCACCGCCTGGAGGAGATCGGCCGCTCCTATACCCTCTTTCCCGAGAGGATCGCCACCCTGGAGGAGCTGGTGGCGGCGATTAAGGCGGGCAGCTGCCGGTGCGGGCGCCCCGGGGAGTAGAAGGGCCGGCCGTTGGCGCCGGGGGCGCCTTCATCTCTCTATTCCTAAAAAGCGCAATAGGTCGTCCACCTTTTTCTGCCACATGATTTCCAGCTCTTCCTCGGTATATAGGTTGTTTTCATCGTAGCCGGTTTCCTGGATGTATTGCTCCAGCAAAGAAGCCACATGCTCCAGATCTTCCAGCGCAAAAGGTTTCATGAAGCCGGTCAGCAGATCGTAGGCATACCGGCGGCACATGGTGGGGATATCCCTTATCCCTTCGCAGTAGAATTCCGAGATAAATTTCTCCACGGAATCCTCCACAAACTGATCCCATGCCTTTTTCGGGGTCAACGATCTCAACCACTTGCGCATAAAAAACAACCTCCTTCACGAGTGTTCTAAACATAAATATCCGTTGGCTTTCCAAAATGTAAACCAAGCCGAAAAAAATTGCCGGGTTGCCAAACCCCTGCACGCTGCCTGCCGGATCCCCTGGTCGAATAATGCAGGCAATAGTCCCGGCACTAATCGGGGCTGCCGGGCATACAATTGATCAGGTTCAGCATCGGAAAGAGGAGGCTCTTTAATGACCGCCGGGACTTGCCGCCTGGCTGTACCGCTTATTGGGGTTTTTGTTAGCCCGGGCTCCCTGCGCTCCCTTTTGCAGCAGGCGCCCGGGGGGGATTTCCAGGCCTTATGCGGCGGCGGAAGCGGGGACGATCCTCTCCTTTATTTTTTTTCCCTGGACGACGTGGACTTCGACCGCCAGCAGATTCGGGGCGCCTATTACCACCGGGAGAAGGGCTCCTGGAAGAGGGGCTCTTTTCCTTTTCCCGGGGTGGTCTATTTCCGCAACGACGCGCCCCCGCAGCGGGCCGAAGCGTTCCGGTGCCTGTTGGACCACCTTAACCGCAGGCAGGCCCAGGCGGTCAACTACTTTTTCGGCTTGAACAAATGGGAGGTGCACCGGCTCCTGGAAGGCGATCCCTTCCTGAGGGGGCATCTGCCCGCCACGGTCTGCTGCCGGCGGGACGGCGCCCTCCTGGAGAGCATGCTTGATCGGTACGGGGCGGTATATTTAAAAGCCTGCCTGGGGAGCAGGGGGCGGCAGGTGGTCAAGGTCCTCCGCAGCAGCGACCGGCTGTACGAGTTTAGCCATTGCCAAGGAGGGCTGAAGCGAGGCCGGGTGCGGCGGGAGCAGCTGGCAAGAGAGGTCCGGCACTTTTTTCAAGACCGGGAGTATATCATCCAGCAGGCCGTGGAGCTGATGACTTTTGACGGCGGACCGGTGGACCTGCGGGCGGAGGTGCAGCGCAACGGCAGGGGGGAGCTGGAGCTGGTGGGCATACCCGTGCGCGTGGGCCATAAGCAGGCCCCCATTACCACCCATGCCCGGAGCTTCCCCTTTGAAGATTTTTTTGGTGCAGCCTTGCATTTCGAACCGGCCTTCCTGGAGCGGCTGAGGGAAGAGATTGTCTGCCTGGTGCAGCGGATCTATTGCCTGATCGAGAGCCGGTACGGCCCCTGCGGGGAGCTGGGCATCGACCTGGCCCTGGATAAGGACCGGCGCCTCTGGTTTATCGAGTGCAACTCCCGGTCGGCCCGGGTATCCCTGGCGAAAGCCTACGGCCAAGACGCCCTGCACCGCTCCTTCCTCAACGCCCTGGCCTACGCCCGCCACCTCTCCAGAATGGGGTCAGGTCTTGAATTTTGAATTTTTGAGGGTTTCTTGGGTCCGCCGGGAATGGGGTCAGGTCTTGAATTTTGAATTTTTGAGGGTTTCGTGGGTCCGGGTCTTGATTTAAAGCCCGGGTCTTGAATTATTTCTTTTGCCGGCGGAACAAGGACGCCCCTTGCAAGATGCATTCCTTCCAGCAGCAAGCTCAATGTTGCCGCAGAATGGCCTGAATAAATAAACTAGCGGGGACTGAAGCGGCCTTTTGAGGCCGTTTGAAAATTGAAAGGCCTTCCTCCAAATTTAAGGATGGGGTCAGGTCTTGAATTTTGAATTTTTGAGGGTTTCTTGGGTCCGGGTCTTGATTTAAAGCCCGGGTCTTGAATTATTTCTTTTGCCGGCGGAACAAGAACGTGGCGTTTCTTTACTCACGAGGTGTGGAAATTAACAATTTAAGGCCCGACCCGTTGAGAAGTCCTAATTAATAATAGGTAGATCTCTAAGAAATAAGGAGGGGAAAAATCAAGATTCAAGATCAAACCCATGTAAACAGTATACAAATATAAGATAAGGTTAAATCAAAATTCACAATTCAAGACCTGACCCCGGTATAAGGTAAGGAGGGGAAATTCAAGACCTGACCCCCAAAACCAAAATTCACAATTCAAGACCTGACCCCCAAAAGATTTTTTAAAATAAAAAATTTTCTGGTAAATTGGCAGGAATATTTTCCCGGGGGAAGAATTAATTATTATACTGAGTAGTATTATTTTACGGCCAACCTGTACCGGTGGGTTTAGGAGGGAGAACCATGGCCAGGATATACGAGAAGCATAAATCCAGGGATCTTTCGGTGGAATTCCAGCGCAAGCAGCAGATCTTGACCGCCGCAGCGACGGTATTTGCTCGGCTGGGCTACGCGGCCACCATCGACCAGATTGCCGAGCAGATGGGTGTGACCAAGGGCCACATCTACTATTACTTCAACAGCAAGCAGGAGATTCTCTTCCAGATCTTCCGGCAGGCTATGGATTTCTTCCTGGAGGAAGTCTCCGACGTCCACCACCGGGAGCTGCCTCCGGACCAGCGGCTGAAAAAGATTTTGAAATCCCATGTCCTGGTCATCTGCGAAAACCGGGATGTTATGGCCGTATTCATGGATCTGCGCCGGGATCTCCGCCCCGAGCACTGGCAGGAGATCGTGGCCAGCCGGAAGCAGTATGAACGGCTGATTCAAAAACTGATCAAGGAGGGGATTGATAAGGGTTATTTTATCAACGAGGATGAGAAGCTGTTGTCCTATGCCATACTGGGGAGCATTAACTGGGTCTACGTCTGGTTCCAGGAGGGAAAGGGCTTCGGCAAAGAAGAGGTGGCGGAACTGATCTCCAGTTATCTGGTCAATGGATTAAGGAGGTGACAGAACTTGGGCCCCATCAAACTGGGGAAAACCATAAAGGAGATTTCCATTGGCGACAGCGCTTCTTTCAGCAAGACTATCACCGAGACGGACATCTATCTCTTTGCCGGCATTACCGGGGATTTCAACCCGATGCACGTCAACGAGGAGTTTTCCCGGAAGACCATGTTCGGCAAGCGCATTGCCCATGGCGGCATTACTACTTCCCTGATTGCTCCGGTGCTGGGCACCATATTGCCGGGGCTGGGGACGGTAGCCCTGGAGACCTCCTGCCGGTACAGGGCGCCCGTTTTTCCCGGCGATACGGTTACCGCTACGGCTACGGTGCTGGAGAAGGATGAAAAGAGAAACCGGGTTAGGATGGAATTAAAATGGGTTAACCAGGAAGGGACGGTGGTTGCGGACGGCACGGCCGTGGTGATGCCTCCCAAGGAGGAATACAAGCAAATGTTTGGTCTGGAAGAGTAGGACCGGCAGGCGGGGAAAACCGCCCCCGGCTGCTGTGTTGCTTTTGCCGGCAGGCTATACCCCTAAGGCAGCAAGCGGACCCTACAGGCAGCAAGCTACTGGCTGCAGACAGCAAGATTATCCTTACAGGCAACAAGATATTCCCTACGGACAGCAAGTTTTTCCCCTTACTGACAGCAACTTACCCTTACAGGAAACAAGTTATTTTCCTACAAGCAACAAGTCATTTTCCCACAGGCAGCAAGTTGTTCCCCACAGGCAGCAAGTATTTCCCAACAGGCAGCAAAATGCCCCTTGCAGGATGAACGGGCTTTGCTTCATCTGGCAGCAAGATGAAAACCTCTGACCTCTGGTGGTATTAATCCTTCAATCCCTGGGATTATACCGGCAATCTGTAATTACCTATTTTTAAGTTTTTAAGGAGGTACTCTGCATGCGCGAGCAGTATGTCAACGAGCTTTTGCGCAAGAAAGTGGTTATTACCGCCGCCTTATCGGGAGCGGCGACCTTCAAGCACCAGAACGAAGCCGTTCCGTATACCCCCGAGGAGTTTGCTGAAGAGAGCTACAAGTGCTGGAAAGCGGGCGCTTCCATCGTGCATATCCATGTGCGGGACCCGGAAACGGGAATGCCCACGGAGGACCTGAACCTGATCCGGCCCACCATCAACGCCATCCGGGAGCGCTGCCCGGAATTGATCATCAACATGAGCAGCGCCATTCGCCAAATGTTGACCCCCGAACAGCGGATTACCCCCATTAAAGAGATGAAGCCGGAGATGGCCTCCCTGAACACCAACTCCATGAACTTTGCCCTGGCCGATTATCAAACCGGGGAGATCGGCATGGAAATCTTGTTTGAAAATACCTTCCAGATGCTTAATGACTTTGCCCTGATCATGCGGGAGAACAAGGTAAAGCCGGAGCTGGAGATTTATGACCTGGGCGGCCTCTACAACGTGCTCCTGATCAACAAGCGCAAGATCATCGATGAGCCCATGCATTTCCAATTTGTCTTCGGGGTGGCGGGGGGAGTTCCCTTTTCTCCTGCCAACCTGGCCCGCATGTATGAGCTGCTCCCCGAGGGTTCCACCTGGTCTGTTTGCGGAGTAGGCCCCAACCAGATCTCCGCCGCCCTGAGCGCCCTGGCTTACGGCGGCCATATCCGGGTCGGCCTGGAAGACAACATTCGCATGCCCGACCGCCGGCTGGCCAAGGGGAGCTATGAACAGGTGGAGTGGGCGGTGAAGCTCTGCGAAATGTGCGGCCGGGAGGTGGCCACCCCCGCGGAAGCCAGGGAGCTGCTGAACCTCTATCCCCGGTAAAGAGGCGGTCTTGGCTTAAATTACCAGCAAGGAGTGGATGAATGTGCCGGAAGAGGAGGCGGTTATCTATCGGGGAAGGATCCGAATGCCTTATACCTGGGCGGTGGGAGAGACGGGGAGCTTTTTTCTAACCCAGCTCCGGGATCATGCCCGCATCTGGGGGACCCGCTGCCCCCAGTGCCGGCGGACCATGGTGCCCCCCCGGCGCAACTGTCCCCGCTGCCTGGCGAAAACCCACTGGCTGCAACTGGAGCCCCGGGGCAGCCTGGTTACTTATACCGTGGTGCACTACCGGCACCGCATTCACCCCCCCCAGGAGCCCTTGATCTACGGCGTGATCAAGCTGGAAGGCGCCGATACCGGGCTGACGCACCTGCTGGGAGAGGTGGATCCCGCGGACCTGCGCCCGGGACTGCTCCTGGAGGCGGTGTTTAAGGAGCCGGAGCAGCGCCGGGGGCATATTCTCGATATTCTCTACTTCCGGCCCCGGGAGGTGACCGGTTCATGACCAATGTAGCCATTGTCGGCGCAGCCCAGACCCCATACCGGCGCCGGCGGGACGACGCCAGCCTGGCGGAGCTGGTCCACGAGGTAACGGTGGCCGCCCTGGCCGATGCCGGGCTGGAGATGGGGGATATCGACAATATTGTTACCGTGTCCAACGATTTCTGGGACGGCCGCACCATCTCCAGCATGGCCGTCATGGATGCCAGCGGCTCCTCCTATGCCGGGGGGAAAAATGTCTCCACGGTGGAAGGGGACGGCACCTTCGGCCTGTTCTACGGGGCCATGCGCATCCTCTCCGGGGTTTACCGCACCACCCTGGTGGTGGCGCACAGCAAGGGCTCCGAAGGGGACCCGATGATGATAACCAACAGCATGTTCGATTACATCTATACCCGCCCCCTGGGGCTGGAGTTCATATCCTCCTGCGCTCTTCAGGCGCGCCGCTACATGGATAAGTACGGCCTGACGGAGGCCGATTTTGCCCTGGTCAGCGTCAAAAACCGGCGCAACGCTCTCCGCAACCCTTATGCCCAGCTGGCGGGGGAGCTGACGGTGGAGGAGGTCCTGGCCTCACCGGTCCTGGCTGATCCCCTGAAGCGGCACGACCTCTCCCCCATTTCCGACGGAGCCGCCGCAGTGATCCTGGCCGATTCCCCGGTGGCCCTCCGCCTGGGGCGGAAGCCCGTCTGGCTCAAGGGAGGCGCCTTCTGCAGCGAGGACCATTTCTTAGGCGACCGCGACTTGGCTGAGGCGCCGGCCTTGCGGGAAGCCTCCCGCCGGGCCTTCGAGATGGCCGGGGTGACGGATCCTTTCCGGGAGATAGACGTGGTGGAGCTCTACGACGCCTGCTCCTACATGGAGCTGCTCTGGCTGGAAGAGATGGGCTTCTGCCCCCGGGGGGAGGGGGGCACCCTTATTCGCTCCGGGGAGACGGCCCCGGAGGGCTCCCTGCCCGTCAATCCTTCGGGAGGGGTTCTCTCCGCTCACGCGGTGCTGGTAGCGGGCCTGGCCCGGGTCATCGAAGTGGTTCTCCAGCTGCGGGGCGAAGCGGGCCCGCGGCAGCTGGGCCCCAAGCCGGTGGAACTGGGTCTGGCCCACGGCATCAACGGCCCCTGCGGCCAGTCCCACTGCGTCCTTGTTTTGGGCGCCTAGAAAGGAGGAGATCGCTATGGCCCAGCGGGTAGCCATCATCGGTTTTGGTCAAACCCGGCACCGCAGCCGCCGGGACGACGTCAACGGAGTGGAGCTGATCCAGGAGGCGGTGCGCGCCGCCCTGGAAGATGCCGACCTGACCCTTGACCAGATAGACGCCATGATCATCGGCAACATGGATCACTTCGAAGGGGTCAACTATGTGGACACCTGGAGCGTCGACGGGACCGGGGCCTACATGAAGCCGCTGCTTAAGCTTACCACCGGGGGGACTACCGGGACCACCCTGGGCATAGCCGGCTACCACTTCGTGGCTTCCGGCCTCTTCGATACGGTTCTGGTGGTGGGCTGGGAGAAGAACTCCGAATCGGATACCACCGGGGCGATTATCACCTGCAGCGATCCTATTTTTGATCGCTTCTCCTTCAGCGGAGCCCTGCCGGGGCTGGCGGTGGAAGCCTCCGCCTACATGAAGGCCTACGGCATCACCCAGGAAGATGCCGCCCGGGTGACGGTGCGCGACCGGAGGCATGGAGCCAACAACCCCTATGCCCACCTCCGCACCCCGGTCACCGTGGAGGAGGTCATGAACTCCCCCATGCTCTCCTGGCCGGTGAAGCTCCTGGATATCTGCCCGCGCACCGACGGCGCCGCCGCGGTTATCTTTGCCGGGGAGAGGAAAGCCCGCCGCCTGGCGCCGCAGCCGGCCTGGGTTATCGCCACGTCGGTGCGCCATGATTACGCCTATTTCCACGACATCGACTACACCAGGATGCATACCATTGAAGGGGCGGCGAAGGAGCTTTACCAGTATGTGGGGATCAAGGAGCCCTTGAAGGAGCTGGATGTCATCGAACTCTACCAGCCGTACAGCTTCGCCGGCTTGAAGTGGATCGAAGCCCTGGGGCTCTGCCCCCCGGGAGAATCTCCCCGGCTGCTCTGGGACGGAGTGACGGACATGGGCGGCGAGCTGCCCATCAACCCGTCGGGAGGGGTAATCTGTACCAACTGCATCGGCGCCACCGGCTTATTGCGCATTGGCGAGGCGGCCCTGCAGGTCATGGGCCGGGCGGAAGGGCGCCAGGTTCCCAATGTCAACCTGGCCTTGGCTACCGGTTTCGGGGGCGCCTTCTGGAGCGACATGATGCTGCTGGGGCGCCGGCCCTGGTAGCGGAAAGGAGTGGGGGCATGAAGAAGACGGAACTGCTTTTTTTGAAGGAGGACGTGGATATCCCGTACAACTGGGCGGCGGGTCGCTACGGTTCCCTCTTTTTAACCAGGCTGCGCGATGAGGGGAAGTTTATCGGCAACCGCTGCCCCTCCTGCGGCAAGGTCTACCTGCCGCCCCGGGTGGTTTGCGGTCCCTGCTTCACCCCTCCGGAGGAGATAGTGGAGTTGGGAGATACGGGCACCCTGGTCAGCTACTCCGTGGTGAACTATCCCTTTATCGACCCGGAGACGGGGAGCAGGCGCCCCATCCCCTACACTCTGGGGTACATCAGGCTGGACGGCTGCGACACCTACCTTTCCCACTTCGTGGATGAGACCGACCCCGCGAAGCTGACTCCGGGTTTGCGGGTTAAAGCGGTCTTCCGTCCCCGGGAGGAGCGGACCGGGCGTCTGCAGGATGTTTTACATTTCAAGATTGTGGATTAAGGAGGTTAACCATGAGCGACCACCCTATCTTCAACGATGAGCACCGGGCCATCAGGAAAACCATACACGAGTTCGTGATCAAGGAGCTGGCCCCCCACGCCGAGGAGTGGGAAGAAGCGGAGGGTTTCCCCAACGAGGTTTTCAAGCGTCTGGGGGAGCTGGGCTTCCTGGGGCTGCATTACCCGGAGAAGTACGGCGGCCAGGGCGGCGACTACCTGTGCGGGGTTATTCTGGCGGAAGAGCTGCAGCATTGCCGGAGCGGGGGGGTGACCATGGGAATAGGGGTCCAAACGGACATGGTCTGCCCGCTGCTCCACAAGGTAGGCTCTGAGGATATCAAGCAGCGCTACCTGGTCCCGGCCCTGCGCGGCGAGCTCATCGGCTGCCTCTGCATCACCGAGCCCGACGCCGGCTCCGACGTGGCTTCCATCCGCACCACGGCCCAGCCCGACGGCGCCCACTACATCATCAACGGCGCCAAGACCTTCATTACCAACGGGGTGCGGGCCGATTTCGCCGTGGTGGTGGCCAGGGCCCCGGGGAGCACCAGCTACAAGGGGATCACCCTCTTCATCGTGGATAAGGGAACCCCCGGCTTCATCGTCTCCCGCAAGCTTAACAAGGTGGGGATGAGGTCATCGGATACCGCCGAACTCATCTTTCAGGATTGCCGGGTTCCCGCCAAAAATATCCTGGGCCAGGAGGGGCAGGGCTTCTACCACATCATGTGGGAACTGCAGCCCGAGCGCCTGTACGGGGCGGTATCCTCCGTGGCCGGGGCGCAGATTGCCCTGGACGAAGCGGTCAAGTATGTCAAGGAGCGGACCCAGTTTGGGCGGCCCATCAGCAAGTTCCAGGCCATCCGGCACCGGCTGGCGCAGTTGGCCACCGAGATCGAAGCCGCCCGCCAGCTGACTTACTACGTGGCCGGAAAGATCAACGCCGGAGAGTTCCCGGGCAAAGAGATCTCCATGGCCAAGTTCTTTGCCACCCGGGTGGCCCACCGGGTGGCCGACGAAGCGCTGCAGTTTCACGGCGGCTACGGCTACATGATGGATTATCCCATCCAGCGCTTCTGGAGAGACAGCCGGCTGGCCCGGATCGGGGGCGGCACCGACGAAATCATGCTGGAGATAATCTCCAGGCAGATGGACCTGTAACCAGAGGAGGTGAGCAAGATGAAGGAAGTAGGGATTATCGCCTGGGCACACTCCGAATTCTCCCCCAGGAACGAGGGGATGTCTCGGAACGAGCTGCTCTACCAGGTGACGAAAAAGGTGCTGGAGGAAGCGGGGATGGAGATCGGCCAGATCGATATGGTCATCTCCGCCTCCTGCGACACGGTGGACGGGACCTCCATTTCCAACGCCTATGTGGTGGATGAAATGGGGGCTTACATGAAAGAGGAGTCCAAGGTGGAGGAAGACGGCGCCTATGCCCTGGCCTACGCTTACTACCGGCTTCTTACCGGGCAGTACAACAATTGCCTGGTGGTCTCCCACGGCAAGATCTCCGATTCGGCGCCCGCTTTCTATACCAACATGAGCTGCGATCCCTTTTTGCTGCGGCCCCTGGGGCTGACCGGGGAGAGCGCCGCCGCCTTGCAGGCCAGGGTTTATGCCCATCGCTTTGGCGCCACGGAGGAAGACTTCGCCGCGGTGGCCGTTAAAAACCGCCGCCTGGGGAGCATAAATCCCCACACCCAGCTAAAAAGCCCCGTCACCCTGGAGGAGGTGCTGGCTTCGCCCGTGGTGGCCAGCCCGCTCCGGGAGTTGACCACCGCCCCGGTAACGGACGGTGCGGCGGCGGTGATCATGGCCACCGGGGAATACGCCCGGGAACGGGGGAAAGACCTGGTCCGGGTGGAGGGGATCGGTTTCTCCCAGGACCTTTATTACCCGGGGAATAAAGACCTCTCCACTTCCGCTTCCGCCAAGGCGGCGGCGGCCATGGCCTACCGGGAAGCCCAGGTAAAAGATCCCCTCCGGGAGTTGGATTTCGCGGAGATTACCGAGCAGCATGCCTTTTACGAGCTGCTGCTTTACGAGGCCCTGGGCTGGTGCGGCCCCGGGGAGGGGCGCCGCCTGCTGGCCGAGGGGGTCACCGACCGGGAGGGAGAGTTCCCGGTGAATCCTTCGGGAGGGGCCCTCTGTGCCAACCCGGTGATGTCGGCGGGCCTGGTCCGGGTGGTGGAATGCTGCCGCCAGCTTACCGGGACCGCCGAAGGGTACCAGCTGCCCAAGCCCGTCCGGCGGGCCCTGGCCCATGCCTGCAGCGGCCTCTTCCTGCAGTCGAACCTGGCCATTATCCTGGGGATATGAGGAGGTGAACCGATGGCGACGAAAGTTGCTGTTGTCGGCATAGGGATGACGGAGAACAAGTCCCGCTGGGATCTGAGCCTCCCGGGGCTCTACCGCCTGGCCTACCAGCGGGCGCTGGAGGATTGCGGCTTAAAGTCGGAGGATATCGATGCCGTGGCTTTCGGCCATTCCCCGGAGTACTTCGAGGGGGTCAACCATCCGGAAAAGTGGTGCGGCGAAGCCGTGGGCGCCTTGAACAAGCCCCTTTTCCGGGTGCACACGGGAGGCACTGTGGGCGGCTCCGTGGCCATTGCCGCCTACTACCTGGTGGCCAGCGGAAAGTTCGAGGTGGTGCTGGCCATATCGGGGAACAAGCTGAACGAGACCTCCTCCGCCCAGATCGGACTCTCCACCGTTTACGACCCGATCATGGGGCGGCAGTTTGCCGCCGGGGCTCCTTCGGCGGTGGCCGTGCAAGCTTCCAAATACTACTCCCAGTACGGCTACAACGAGGACCACGGCCTCATGGTGGCGGTAAAGAACCGCAACAACGCTCTGAAAAACCCGTACGCCCAGCTGCGCATTCCCGACTACACCCTGGAAGGGGCCCGGAACACCCCGATGCTCTGCCATCCCCTGCGGCTGGCGGATATGTGCCCCACTTCCGACGCCGCCTGTGCCATGATCTTTGCCGCGGAGCACCGCGTAGAGGCCATCACCGACAATCCGGCCTGGGTCCTTAGTGCCGTGGCGGTAAACGAAGGGATCAACTACGTGGACCGGGACTGGTCAAAGCCCATCGGGCTGCGCAAGGCTGCCGAGCTGGCCTATGAGCGGGCGGGGATCAAAGACCCCCGCCGGGAGCTGGACGTGGTGGAAGTCTACGATGCCTTCTCCGTCCAGGAGTTGATCTGGTATGAAGGGCTGAAGCTGTGCGACTGGGGTGAAGGCGGCCGCCTCATGGAGAGCGGCGCCACCAGGATGGAGGGCGATATTCCCGTGAACCCCTCGGGAGGGACTCTCTGTGCCAATTCCATCGGTGCTTCCGCCATGTTCCGGAAGGCTGAGGCCGCCCTGCAGGTGATGGGCAGGGCCGGAGAGCACCAGATACCGGGAGTCCGCCGGGCCCTGGGCCATGGCTGGGGCGGCGGCATCCAGTTCCATACGATTATGATCTTTGGCAAGGATAAGCCTTGAACCTGGAGACCAAGGAGGTGTAGACATGTCCAGGGTTTTGGATTGGGATATTACCGTGCCCTTCCGCTGGACCTGCGGGCCCGTTTACGGCCGCTTCCTGGGGGGATTAAAGGAGAAGCAGCTTCTCGGCTTTGAATGCCCCCGCTGCCAGGAGGTCTACTGCCCGCCCCAGGACATCTGTCCCCGGTGCGGCGGCGATTTTGACCCGGAGCAGTGCCGGCCCCTGGGGGAGGAGGGGGATCTGGTCAGCTTTACCGTGGTGGAAGCCAATCTCTTTGGGCCGCGCCCCGATGACGAGTACCTGCGCCGCCGGATCCATCCGGCGGACCTGGGGGAGCATCCCCTGCTCTGGCCTCCCGACCCCCCCTATGCCATCGTCATGGTCCGCTTGGACGGGGCGGCCAACAACTTTCTGCACCTGGCCCGGGGGGAGGATCTCTCGCGTCTCCAGGTGGGCTGCCGGATGCGGGCCGTGTGGAAAGAAGAGCGGGAAGGCTTCCTTCTGGACCTGGACCGCTTTACAGTGCTATAAGGGGGTGTCAAAGTGGAGATTGTCAAAAATGTGAAGCGCACCTGCTACGTCCCTTACCACTGGTGCTACGGCTACTACAATACCCTGTTTTTTGAACGGCTGAAGGAGGAAAAAGTTATTTACGGTTCCCGCTGCACTTCCTGCGGGAAGGTGGTGGTCCCCACCACGGCCGTCTGCGCCCGCTGCTTTGCGCCGACGGAGAAGGATCCCGTTCCCGTCAGCGACGAAGGCTATATCGACTCCTTCACCATAGTATACCTCCCCTACCCCGGCCAGCCCTCCACTCCGCCTTATGCTTACGGGATGATTAAGCTGGACGGGACCAGCAACTTATTCATGCACATGATCGGCGGAGTCCCCTTGGAGGAGATCAAGGTAGGGATGAGAGTCAAGGCGGTATGGAATGAAGAGCGCCGGGGGGATTTTTACGACATCAAGTACTTCCAGCCGGTGAAGGATTAGCGGCGGCATAAAGACAGGCTCGCTTAGAATAGGGATAAAGCCCGGAAAGAGGAGAACACGGCATCGAGAGTGGAGCATCAAGAAGGTTCCCTCTTTGCGGGCTTTTTTCATCAAAGCCAAACAAGGAGGTGAAGAGATAGATGACTATAGTGAAAGGGCAGGAACTGGGCGAGGTGAAGCGCTTCTCCCTGAATGAACTCTTCTGGAACGCTGTCAACGCCCACCCGGAGATTCCCGCCGCCTGCTACCGCCTCAATGGGGAGTTCAAAAGCTTAAGCTACCGGGAATTTGGCGACCAGGTTAAGGCTTTGAGCCAGGGGCTCCTCTCCCTTGGCATCGCCAAGGGAGACAAAATCAGCCTGCTGGCGCAGACCCGCTATGAGTGGGCCTTGGCTGACTTTGCCATTCTCACCGCGGGGGGAGTAACGGTTACCATCTACCCCACCTTGTCGGGGAAGACGGTCCAGTATATCGTTGACAACTCCGACAGCCGCATTTTGATCCTGGAAAACCAGGAGCAGCTGGATAAGATCCTCCCCCTCTGGGATAAGCTGCCGAAGCTGGAGCACATCATCACCATGGAGCCCACTGCAAGGCCCCTGGAAAACATATATACCCTGGCCGAGGTGGCGGAGCGGGGACGCCGATTCGAAGCCGAAAACCCCGGTGTTTATGAGAAAGTCTGGCGGAGCGTGGAACCCGACGATTTGAGCAGCCTGGTATACACCAGCGGGACTACCGGGCAGCCCAAGGGAACCATGCTCTCTCACTGGAACTGGGGCTTTAACGTATACTCCGTTACGCAGATAGTATCCTTCGACCCGGGAGAAATACTGCTGGCCTTTTTGCCTCTGGCCCATGTCTATATGCGGCTGGTTCTCTTTACCGCTTTTCATTGCAACGCTACCAGCTATTTCAGCCTTCCGGAGAACCTGGGCGCCGACCTTCCGCTAATCAAGCCCCACGCCTTTGTTTCCGTGCCCCGGCTCTTCGAACGGGTCTACGATCGCCTGGTGGCCCAAATGGAGAGCGGTTCTCCCCTTCTCAAAAAGATCTTCTATTGGGCGGTCGGGGTGGCCCGGCAGATGGGTGAAGTCCAGAGCCGTTGGGAAAAACCCGGCCTGGGCTTGAAGCTGAAGCACCGCCTGGCCGATAAGCTGGTCTTCAGCAAGATCCGCGCCCGGCTGGGGGTGGAGCAGCTGAAGTGGGCCTGCTCTTCCGGCAGCGCCCTGCGCCGGGAGTTGGCCTTCTTTTTCAACGGAATGGGGGTTACCATTATCGAGGGATACGGGATGACGGAGGTGGCGGCACCCAGCAACTTGAACCCGGTGGGCCGCTTTAAGCCGGGCACCGTGGGCCCCCCGCTCCCGGGGACCATGCAGAAGATTGCCGAAGACGGGGAGATACTGATCAAGGGCGACAACGTCATGCTGGGCTATTACAAGCTGCCCGAAGAGACGGCGGAAGCCTTTACCCACGACGGCTGGCTTAAGACAGGGGATATCGGGGAGTTTGACCGGGACGGCTACCTGATCTTTAAGGAACGGAAGAAGCATATCCTGGTTCTTTCCACCGGGAAGAACGTGGCCCCGTTGCCCATTGAGGAAGAGTTAAAAAAGAGCCGCTGGGTGGAAGAGGCCGTGGTGGTGGGAGACAACCGGAAATTTACCGCCGCCCTGATCCAACCTTCCTTCCAGGCGCTCCTGGAATTTGCCCAGGAAGAACAGATCGACTTTAACCGGAATCTTACGGCCTTCATTACAACCGACACGGGGGAAGAGCTGCCGGTAAAGGTGGACCCGGAGCTGGTCAGGAATGAAAAAGTGCTGGCGCTCTTCCGCAGGGTGGTGGAGGAGGCCAACTGCTGCTTTGACCCCTTTGAACAGGTGAAGCAATTCCGGCTGCTGCCCGAAGCCCTGACCCTGGAAGGAGATGAGCTTACCCCCACCTTAAAAGTAAAGAAAAAAGTGATCAGCCAAAAGTACAACCAGCTCATCGAGGAGATGTATGCTTAAGGGCCGCGCCCTCCAAGGGAGCGGGAAAAAATTCAGGGAAGATGGTACCGGGATATAATGGGATACCATAAGGGGCCGTCCGGAAGGCAAGGGGCGGCCCTGACTGCTGCAGCGGGAGCGGTCCGGCGGGAAGCGGCGGTGAGGGCGGCGGGAGTGTTCCGGGGGCAGGACGAATGGGGGTGTTCCGGGCCAGGACGGGTGAGAGTGTTCCGGCAGCAGGGGGTGGGGGTTTATCAGCGCCAGGGCGGTGGGGAGCTTGTCCGGCGGCCGGGCCGTTTAGGGTCGGGCCGGGGACAGGCCGTGGGGCCGGGCCGGCAGCAGGCCAGTTCGGGGACGGTCCGGAGGGCGGCGGCCGGCGGCAAGCCGGCGGAAGAGCGGAACGGGCTGGTGGGCAGGCCGGGAGGCCCCTTTTGCCGCCGCCGGAGCCCAGGCGAAAGGGGGCGGGATTCTCGGGGGTAGGTATTTTTTCATGGGTGTAGAAATAATTAATGCAGTCCCCATGAAGCCGGGGAGGGAGATATGTCCTATAAAGTCCTGCATACTGCGGATCTGCATTTGAACCGGGTTGGCGACGAACGCTGGCTTGCCCTGGAGCAGCTGGTGGCCCTGGGCCGGAAAGAGGGGGTCCAGGCCCTGGCGATTGCCGGCGATCTTTTTGACAGCGACCTCCGGGCCCAGGAACTCCGTCCTTACCTGCGGCGGGTCTTTGAGTCCGCCGGCTTTGAGGTGGTGATCCTCCCCGGGAACCATGACGGCCGGGCTTACCAGGGCGGCTTTTATTTTGGAGAGCGGGTGCGGGTGATTGCCCGCTGGGATGAACCGGTGAACGTCCAGGGGGTCTACTTCTGGGGGCTGCCGTACCGCCCCTTGAAGCGGGAGGAACTCTTCGCCCGGCTGCGGGAACTCTCCCGCTTGATGGACCGGGAGAAGAGCAACCTGCTGCTTTACCACGGTGAACTGCTGGACGCCTTTTTCTCCCGGTACGATTTTGGCGATGAAGGGGACGAGCGCTACATGCCCTGCCGGCTGCACTATTTTGATTCCCTGCCCGTGGCTTATGTCCTGGCCGGTCATTTCCACAATCGCTTTGCCGTCTGGCCGCTGAAGGGCGGCGGCTGCTTTGTTTACCCGGGCTCTCCGGTGGCCGTTACCCGCCGGGAGAAGGGCTGCCGCAAGGCCAATCTTCTTGTCTTGGGGGAGCCGCCCCGGGAGCTGGTCCTGGACACCCTCTACTACGAAGAGATGGAACTGGAGCTGGATCCCTTTGCCGAGGCGGATCCCGCCGCCCTGCTGCAGGAGCGCCTGGAGCGGCTGCCTCCCCGGGCCAAGGTGCTGCTGACGGTAAAGGGGTTCATCAACGGCTCGGCCTTAAAAACCGGGGAGGCGGAGCTGGTGAAGACCTTTAAGCGCCTGGCCGGGCCGCGCCTGGCGGGGGAGGGGGAGTTCCTCTTCCGGGATATCCGGCAGGTCCTGGAAGACGAGCTTTTCCTGGAATTCAGGGAAAGACTGCGGCAGAAGGACTATCCCCCCGAAAAGAGCGGAGCCATCACGGAGCTGGCTATCAGGGCCTTTATGGATGTGCTTCTCTCATGAGGATCAAGGAGTTTGCCCTCTGGAGCTACGGCCCCCTGAAGGACGGCGGGAGAAGGGTGCTGGGCTCCTTTAACCTTTTTTACGGTCCCAATGAAGCGGGGAAGACCCTGACCATCGACGCCCTGGTCAAGATGCTGCTGGGGCGATGGGCCCGGGGCTTTGCCGCCATCGACCGGGTGGAGGGCTCCCCCGAGGGGTACCTTTTGCTGGAGACCGCCTCCGGGAAGCAGTATTCCCTCCCCCGGGAGGGCGACCTGCCCACCCTCTTTGGGCTGAGCGCCGATTGCTACCGCAATGTTTTTATCATCCGCAACAGCGATCTCTCCATCTCCCGGGAGGGGGAGTTCTACCAGGAGGTCACCCACCACCTGACGGGGCTGCGCACGGAGAAGATCGAAAAGCTAAGCAAGGGGCTGCGGGAACTGGCCGGCTTGACCCCGGGAGGCGACTTTAAGGATACCGCTCCCCTGAAGTTAAAGAGCGCCCTTAAGAGGGCCCGGGATCTTTTGGCGAAGCTGGAGGCGCGGCGGGAGCAGGCCGGGAAGGAGCCCGAGGGAGAACCCGGGGAAGAGCTGGTCCGCCTCCAGGAGCAGAAGGAGGATATCCTCCGGCAGCTGGAGCGCTGCGAATTGATCCGGCGCCGGGAGCTGCGCCGGAAGGGAGAGGAAGCCCTGGGGAGCTTGCTCCGCCTGCAGGAGGAGGCGGAGCGCCTGCGCCCGTACCGGGAGGAAGAGGAGAACCGGTGGGGGAAGCTGGAGGAGGCGCGGCGGGAGCTGGAGAGCCGGGTGGAAGAGGCCCGGGAGAAGCTCCGCCGGGAGCGGGAGGCCTGGCAGGGGGCGCAGGAGGAGCTGCAGCGCCTGGAGCGGCAGGGGGAACTCCTGGAGAAGCGCCGGGAAGCGGTGCAGGAGAGGGTGGAGCCCCTTCTGGAGCGCTATCTGCGGAGCAAGCGCCGGCAGGCCTCCGCATCCTGGCCGGGGCGCGAGTCCTTTATCCGGCGCGCCTCCCTGATCCTTTCCCTTCTCTTCCTGCTGGCCTGTGCCGGGGCCATTCTCCGCCCGGCGGCCCTTTGGGGGGTTATGATGGCGGCAACCCTGGTCTTATTGCTGGCGGCCGGCGCCCTTAAACTCAGGTCCGTCCTGGCGGAGAGCCGGCTGGCGGCGGCGGCGGAGCAGATCCGTCAGGAGCTGAGCCGGGCCGGTATCGACACCGGGGGGGAACCTCCAGAGGCGCTGGCGCGTTTCTATGACCTCTACCAGGAGGAGCAGAAGCGGCGCCTGAAGGCCGCGGAGGAAGCCGGCAGCCGGGAGCGGCTCTGCAGCCTCCTGGAAGGCAGCCTGAACGAACTTTACGGTGCTCTCCGGGATCGGGAGAAGGAGCTTCGCCGGCTGCAGGCCTCCCTTCCCGTTTCCTCCTTGAAAGAATACCGGGAGCGGCGGCGGCGGAAAGAAGAAGTGGAAAACCGGATCCAGCGGCAAAGGGCGGTCTTGGAGGGCCTCTTTGGCCATGAGGGCCTCCCCCTGGAGGAGCAGTTGCTCCGCTGGGAGGCGGAGCTGGCCTTGCTGCCCCGGGAGGAGGAAGGGGAGGCGGCTTCTCCCGGGAGGGAGCCGGCTTGTCGCCAGGCCGGGGTGGCGGAATTAAAGGAACAACTGCAGGCCCTGGCGGAAAGGGAGAAAGAGCTGGAGAGCCGGCTGGAGGAACAGCGGCGGGAGCTGGCCTTCCTGGAGAAGGAGCTCAATGCCATTTTGGGGGCCGGCAGCGGCTACCTCCCCTTGCAGACCGCCGTGGACCTGGAGGCGGCGGCGGGAATGCTGCACCGGTGGATCGAGGAACATGAATTTAGGCGGGAGTGCGCCCTGGAAGCCCTGTCCATTTTCCAGGAGATCGGGCTGGAGGAGGAAGAGAAGGTGCAGGCCCTCTTCAACCAGGACAGCCCCGCCGGGGCCTACTTCAGCGCTTTCACGGAAGGCCGCTACAGCGCCCTGGACTACGATCCCCGCTCCCGGACCATCATGGCGGTCCCCCGGGAAGGGCCGGCCCTGGCCGCTCACCGCCTCTCGGGGGGCGCCTACGACCAGCTCTACTTTGCTATCCGGCTGGCCCTGGGGGAGAGACTGCTGGAGGGAGAAAAGGGCTTTTTTATCCTGGACGATCCCTATATAAAAGCCGATCTTAACCGGCTGGCCCGGCAGCTGGAGCAGCTGCTGCGGCTGTCGGAGCGGGGCTGGCAGTTCCTTTACTTTACCGCCAAGCAGGAGGTGGTGGACACCCTGCAAAAACTCTCCCCGGAGGGCGTTGCCTTTTTCCCGGTGGGCGGGGAGGAGTAGCCGCCGCCGCTCCTGCATAAATTAATAGATAGTTCATCCTAAAAGAGGGTCTTCAGTGAGGCGGGATTATAACGTGACTGCTATCATAATCTGGGTTTTGGCCGCCGGGTCGGCTTTGGCGGTGCTGGCGCTGATTGGCTGCGCCCTGCTCAGCCCCCCTCCCGCTCCCGGCTCGGAGACGCTGCGCTATTTTGAAACCGGTTTTCTGGAGCGCGCCGCTGCTTACCAGCGCTGCAGCCTGGCCCTCTCCCTGGCCCGGCGGGGGGTCCTCTTCCTGGTGCTGGCCCTGGCCGCCCTGAAAGCCTGGCGCTATTTCCAGGGCAAGCCGCCGCTCCCCCTGCTGACGGCGGTGGGCTATCTTTTTCTTTTGCTCCTGCTTCTGCAGCTGGCAACCTTTCCCCTGGATTTCTACCGGGGCTACGTGGTGGAGCACCGCTTCGGCCTTTCCGCCTATACCGTGGGGAGCTGGCTGGCCGACTACGGCAAGGGGCTTCTCCTAAACCTCTTTTTCGGCACCGCCGGGCTTGCCGTCCTCTACCTGCTCATGCTCCGCTGGCCCCGGGGCTGGTGGGCGGCCGCCGGCCTGCTCTTTTTCCTGTTCCTGGTCCTCAGCAGCTATCTCTCCCCCTTGCTGATCGATCCCCTGTTTAATCGTTTTACCCCGCTTCAGGATGAACCCTTGCGGGAAGAGATTAGCGCCCTGGCGGAGAAGGCGGGGATCTCCCTGTCGGAGATCCTGGTGATGGATGCCGGGCGGAACACCCGCAAGCTCAACGCCTACTTTACCGGCCTGGGGAGAACCCGCCGGATTGTCCTTTACGATACCCTGCTGGAGAACTTTGACCGGGAAGAGGTGCTGGCCGTGGTGGCCCACGAGCTGGCCCACTGGCGCTACAACCACGTGGCCAAGGGGATCGCCTTCGGGGCGGCGGGGGCTCTCCTGGGGCTCTACCTTTTTCAACTGCTGCTGCAGAAGACCGGGACGCAGCCCGGCATCGGCGCCGTTTACCTGGCGGTCCTCTTCCTGGGCTTAATCTCTACCGGCACCCTGCCGCTGAGCAGCAGCCTCTCCCGCCATTTCGAGGTGGAGGCCGACCGCCAGGCCCTGGCCTGGACGGGAGAAGAGGAGGCTTTTATCTCCGTCCAGCGGCAGCTGGCCCAGGCCAACCTGGCCGTAGTTCAGCCTCACCCGGTGATCAAGACGGTGCTTTATTCTCACCCGCCCACTATGGAGCGCATCGCCCTGGCTCGAAGCCGGAGCGATGCCGGGAAGCAGCCATCATCTGGACAAGGAGGAGAAATAGATCCATGAAGCTGACTGTTCTCGGTTGCTACGGGCCTTATCCCCCTGCGGGGGGAGCCTGCTCCGGGTACCTGCTGGAAGAGGGCGGTACCAGGGTGCTGATTGATTGCGGCAACGGGGTTCTTAGCCGCCTGCAGAGCTACTGCCGCCTCTGGGAACTGGAGGCCGTGGTCCTCTCCCACCTCCACAGCGACCACATCTCCGACCTCTTCATCCTGCGCTACGCCTTGGACGTGTTCCAGAGACGGGGGCTCCGCCGGGAACCGCTCCCCCTCTACGCCCCTCCGGAACCGGCGGCGGAATTTGAGCGCCTCTCCTACAAGTCTGTCTACCGCCCCGCGGCCCTGGCGGCGGGACAGGTCCTGGAGATCGGCCCCCTGACCTTCCGCTTTGCCGCCGCGGTCCATGCCGTCCCCTGCCTGGCCATGCGGATCCAGGCCGCCGGCAAGACCCTGGTCTATTCCGGAGACACGGAATATTTTTCCGGGCTGGTTGACTGGGCCCGGGGGGCGGACCTCTTCCTGTGCGAGGCCAATTACCTGGAAAAAGATATGGCCGCCAACCCGCCCAACCATCTCTCCGCCGCCCAGGCGGCGCAGCTGGCCGCGGAGGCGGGAGTAAAGCGCCTGCTGCTCACCCACCTGCCGCCCGAAGAAGACGGAGCCCTCTCCCTGAAGGAAGCCCGGGAGCATTTCCCCCAGGCGGAAATCGCCCGGGAGGGGAGCAGCTTTGAGATCTAGAAGGAAAGAACCGGCCAGATTTAGGGGTTCTCTGCGGTATACCCTGGTTTTTTCCCTTATCTGTCTCTTCTGCGGGCTGGTAGCCTTGCAATGGGAGCTCAAGCACCGCCGGCGTTTTAAGAGCCGGGTAAAGCTTAAGGGTAAGCCCGTAGAGGAGCTCCAGGCGGTCCTGGGGGATTTTGCCCGGCTAAAGAACGGGCAGGAACCTTACATAGAACGCTTTCAGGAGAATCACCGGGAATTTGCCTCCCTGAATCCCTTGTGGATTATCAACTCCTCGGAATACTGGGTGAAGCGCTGCCGCCGGGAGCTGCGCCGGCAGGGGGTCGATCCCGTGGCGGTAGAGGGCGATGTCGACGAGTCCCGGATCCGGGAGCTGCTGGCGGACATCAAGGAGAGCCTGCGTTCCCGGGGCCTGCTCTACACCGTGGACTCCCTCCTGGGAGGATTTTTCGGGGTCTTCCTGGAGGTGCGCTGCCTGGAGTTTTTCCTAAGCTGGGGCCGGGCTAGCCGGAAGAAGCCCATGGGAGCCCTGCTCAAAAAGCTTTTTGCCTGGTTCTGCCGGTACTTCAGCGGGGTGGTAGTGCCCGGGGGCTGCTCCCTGGAGCGGCCGGTGATCATGCCTTACGGGGATATCCTGGATCTGGTAAAAAGGGCCCGGGTGGTCACCTGCCGGCCCTGTTCCTGCAAATCCCTGTTCCAGCCTTCCGACCCGGAAATGCCCCGGGATACCTGCATGGGTTTTCAATTCATTGAGGACCTGGAGGACCTCTGCTCGCCGAACTACCGCCAGGAATTTGAATTGCCCCCGGCGGTGGCCGCCAAGCTTAAAGAGTGCGAAGAATACGGCATGATCCACCAGATCATGACCGTTTCCCGCCCCTCGGGGCGAAAAGGCTACGTCCTCTGCAACTGTGCCCCCGGCTCCTGTGTCCCCCTGGATCTTTATCTGCAATACGGCATTCCCATGGTCAGGGGCACCGGTGCCGTGGTGCGGGTGGAAGAGCCCGATAAATGCACCTCCTGCCGGAGATGCCAGGAGCGTTGTATCTTCGGGGCGGCAGACTTCACCCCTGCCGGACTTCCCCTGCTCCATGAGGAAAAATGCCTGGGCTGTGGCCTCTGCGTCACCACCTGCCCCGCCGGCCTTCGTAAAGTTGACAAATTTGCCGTTCCAGGCACCATTTATCAGAATATTCAATCAAGTTGACAAAGTTGACGTGCCAGGCACCCGATGAGGTGGGCGGCGTCTTCTTGATTTGGTGGGTTTTCCACGGCTATGGCCAGGGCGAGGGGAGGGCGGTGGGGAAAGTAGAGGAGAGCCATGTCGCCCACCATGTGGGAGACGGTGCCGATCTTGTTGGCCACTTCTATCTCCTTCGGGAGGTAGCGGCCGATACGGCTTTTATCGATGGTCGCCTTCATGGCGGCGATTCCTATTTGAGTCAGCTCTTCCCCGGCTACTCTTCTCTCTTCCAGGGCGATGAGCATGGTTGCCAGGTCCCGGGTAGTGGAGCGGTTGGAGGGGAGGGAGGACTCCAGGTTATACATTTTCCTGGTAAAGCGGGTATTCTGCAGCTCCAGCCTTTCCGCCATGGCGGCGATCTCCTCCCGGCCCACCAGATCCATGAGGATGTTGGTGGCGATGTTGTCGCTGTAGCTGACCATTAGCCGAAGCAGCTCTTCCACGGTGAGCACGGTCCCCTCTTCTTCATATTGGAGAATCCCGGTCCCGGAGACGAAGGTGCTTCCGGCGTACTTGTCCTTCTCGGTGAAGAGGTGGGGAGCCTCCAGGTCCAGGGCGCCCTTTTCCGCCTGGTGCAGAAGGGCTAGCAGCAGCAGGGTTTTGATCATGCTGGCCGGGTAGATCTCCCGCTCACCGTTTATCTCCAGCCATGAACCGCTTTCAAAATCGTAAAGGCTCAAGCTTACGGAAAGGCCGCTCTTCCGGATCTCCCGGGAAAGGGCTTTTTTCAGTTCTTGCAGATTGCCGGCCTGGCTCATCTCTTCCTCCTGCCTGCTCCAGGCCGTTCCGGTCGGGCGGTTTGCCGCCCCGGCCCCCTGGCCGCCGGTGCCCGGCGCTGCCGGAATTAAAAGCAGCACCAAGAGCAGATGAAATGCTTTTCTAAATATATGCCTAAGCGTACCCCGGTAATGCCTTCTTCCTTTTTGGCTATCAGCTTTTTATAACATATTAAAGAGGAGCAGGGGGCGGCAGAATGCGAAAGGGGAGAGAATCCCCGGCCGGGGGATCCTGGCGGGCGCTCTCGAAAGGCTTACGGGCTGATGACGATGATGGTATCGGCAGCGGCCTGCACCGGGTCGCTCTCCGCTGTCGGGCCGCTGAACCAGACTTCCACGGTCATGCCCTCTTCCAGCCGGGAAAAGGTGGTTCTAACCGTCTTCTCCCCTTCCCGGCGGTAAATGGCCGTCTGCCGATGGACGGTAACCAGAGCCCGTTGGTAGGCGGTGTCCTCCTCCGGCTCCCCTTCAATGAGCAGGAAGCCCATGAGGTCGCTGTCGCTTTGCGAGTTGGAGAGGCCGGCGATCCTTCCCCGGATCTGGGGATTGCCCAACTGCTTTGGAGGAGCCTGGCAGGCGGCCGTAAGAAGCAGGAGCAGCAGGATAGCCGTGAATGCCGGAAGGGGGGAGGTTCTAAAAAGAGAGGGAAAGATTGTTCCCCGATTTTTATTAGTGCCCTCAAGGGAGGGGGGGGAGATTCTAGACATGGATCAAAACCCCTTTGCTTAATAGCATTGCCAGATTTATGATTCCGAAGCCGGTTAGCAACTCTACGGCGGCCGCTGCCGCGAAAATAAGCAGGATTAGGGCCGTAGACCAGTTGAACCAGCCCCGGGGCCACCGGGGAGGGAACTCCCGGAGCAGGGGCGGAGTTTTTGACAACTGCTGCAGCCGGGAGAGCCCGTAAATAAAGGCGCCCGCCGCGGGAAAAAGGGCCAGGAAAAGGGTTATGCTGAGCAAGGAGTTAAATAGATCCGAACTATACCTGCTGGTCAGGTACATAAAACTTAAGGATAAAAAATTATTGGTAATATGGAAGATCACTCCCGCCCATAGGGAGTCCGTTTTGATGACCAGCAAGGCCATGAGCAGCCCCAGGATAAAAGTGCCGCCCAGGTTTACCAGGGACATGTGGGCAAAGGCAAAGAGCAGGGAAGAGAGAAGCAGCGCCGGCAGGGCCCCGTTTTCTTCCAGGGCCGGCATGATCGCTCCCCGGAAGAGCATTTCTTCGCAGATGCCCGCCGCTACGGCAACGGCCAGGTAGTAGAAGAGCAGCTGGGAAAAGTTTTCCGGAGGAGGCACCTGTTCCACGATTTTAAAGCCGAAGCGGCTGAGGAAGAGGTGGAAGAGGCCGTTAAGAAAAAGCAGCAGCACCCAGTTGGAAACGGCCAGCATGATAATAACGGGAAGATATCTCCCTTCCAGGGGTTTCAGGCGGGCAAAGGAGGCGCGATCCACCCGGTAGTAGGACCAAAAAAGCAGGGCCGGCAGAAGAATGGAGAGCCCCTGGGTCAAGATGAGCCCCAGTTCAAAGTGCAAGGACTGGAGCGGGGCACTGAGAAACATCAACAGGACCACCACCAGCAGCAGCCGGGTAGCCGACTTGGCCGTGGGCGCCGGGGGGCTTTTAACAACCGGTTGGGTCTCCAGTTCGGTCATGGCGTTCCTTTCAGCGAAAATTGGCGGCCGGGTGGTCAAGCCACCGGCTTGCTGCCGGGCGCGGGAGCAAGCCTCTCCCCAAGGTGGTGCCGAAGCAGGATTGCACTCTATATCCTATATAGACGTATCTCTTTTGAATTCTTTTTTACATTATAATCCTTCCCCCCGGATTCCGTCAAAAAAGATCCCCCCGCCCCATTTTTTGGGCGCAAGCCAAAAGGCCCCCCTGGGACGGCAGGTGCCCGAGCCCGGTGGCGGCGGGGTGTTCCGGTGATGAAAGAGGGAAAGGGCCGCCGAGATTGCAGAGGGAAAGCTTTTATGGTTATAATTAGGTAGTTTGATGGAGAAACGGGGTGACGCCAGTGGCGGAGGTACGGGATTTGCTTCGGGAGCTTCCGGCGGTGGACCGGCTGCTGCGGGAGCCGGCGCTGCAAGAATTGGAAGGGGCCCTGCCCCGGCAGGCGCTCCTGGAGGCGGCCCGGCAGACGGTGGAGAGTTACCGGAGCCTGCTGCTAAGCCCGCGTTTGCCGGAAGACTTGGCCAAGCTGGATCTCTCTCCCGGCAAGCTGGCCGCCGAAGCGGCGCGGCGGGCCCGCCGGCAGGCGGAATTCAGCCTGCGCCCGGTGATTAATGCTACCGGAGTCATCTTACATACCAACCTGGGACGGGCCCCCCTGTCCGGGGCCGCCGTGGAGGCCTTGACCAGGGCTGCCGGCGGCTATTGCAACCTGGAGATGGACCTGGAGAGCGGCGAGCGCGGTTCCCGCCAGGCCCACCTGGAGAGCCTCCTCTGCCGCTTAACGGGGGCCGAGGCGGCTCTGGTGGTCAACAACAACGCCGCCGCCGTCTTTTTGTCCCTGCACGCTCTGGCTTTTGGCAAAGAGGTGATCGTCTCCCGCGGGCAGCTGGTGGAGATCGGCGGCTCTTTCCGCCTTCCCGAAGTGATGGCCGCCAGCGGAGCCCGCATGGTGGAGGTGGGGACCACCAACAAGTGCCACCGCCGGGATTACGAGGAGGCCATTACCGAAGCTACCGCCGCCCTTCTGAAAGTCCATACCAGCAACTACCAGATTGTGGGCTTCACCTCCAGTTTAAGCACCGCGGAGCTGGTTTCCGTGGCCCGGGCCCACGGGCTGCTGGTAATTGAGGACCTGGGCAGCGGGGTTCTCCTGGACCTCTCCCCCTTCGGCATCGACAGCGAGCCCCGGGTTCAGGACAGCATTGCTGCCGGGGCGGACCTGGTTACTTTCAGCGGCGACAAGCTTTTGGGCGGTCCCCAGGCCGGGATTATTGTGGGGCGCCGCGCCCTGGTGGAGCGCATCCGGTCCAACCAGCTGGCCCGGATTGTCAGGGTCGACAAGCTCACCGTGGCCGCCCTGGAGGCCACCCTGCGCCTCTACCTGGAACCGGAAAAAGCCCTGCGGGAGCTCCCCGTCTGGAGCGCTTTCTGCGCCGACCCCGGCACGCTGAAAAGGCGGGCCGCCTCCCTGGCCCGGCGCTTGAAGAAAGTCCTGCCCGGGGATGAGATCGAAGTGATTCCGGGTGTTTCCCGGGCGGGGGGCGGTTCTCTTCCCCTGGTGGAGCTCCCCACCTTCCTGGTAGCCATCAAGCCGCACCGCATCTCCGCCGGCGCCCTGGCGGAGATGCTGCGCCGCGGCGAACCTCCCGTTATTGCTCGGATATCCCAGGACTGCCTCTGCCTTGACTTGCGGACTGTCCCGGAGAGCCGGGAAAAATGCCTGCTGGAGGCCCTAAGCCGGGCCGCCCGCTAGGCTGGAGGCTCTTTGAGGGAAGGAGGCCTGCTCGTGGAAGCGGAGTATATTATTATCGGCACCGCCGGACATGTGGATCACGGGAAGACCGTTCTTATTAAAGCCCTTACCGGGGTGGATACCGACCGCTTGGAGGAAGAGAAAGAGCGGGGCATCTCCATCGACCTGGGATTCGCCCCCTTTGTCCTCCCCGGCGGGCGCCTGGCGGGAGTGGTGGACGTTCCCGGCCATGAGCGCTTTATTCACAACATGCTGGCCGGGGCGGCGGGCATGGACCTGGTCCTGCTGGTGGTGGACGCCTCCGAGGGGGTTATGCCCCAGACCAGGGAACACCTGGATATCCTTGAGCTTCTCCAGGTCCAGAAGGGGATCGTGGTTATTACCAAAGTCGACCTGGTGGAAGAGGACTGGCGGGAGCTGGTGCAGGAGGAGATCCGGGAGGAGCTGAAAGGGACCTTTTTGGAGAAGGCCCCCCTCTGCGCCGTATCCGCGGTGACAGGGGAAGGACTGGAGGAGCTGAAGGAGCTCATCGATGCCGTGACCAGGGACGTGGTCCCCCGGGATCCCCGGGGCCCCCTCCGCCTCCCCGTGGACCGCTCCTTCACCATCTCCGGCTTTGGCACCGTGGTGACCGGGACCCTGTTCCAGGGTACCGTCCGCCAGGGGGATACGGTGGAGATCGTCCCCCCGGGGCTGCAGGCCCGGGTGCGCAATATCCAGGTTCATGGCCGCGATCTCCGGGAGGCCCGGGCCGGCCAGCGGGTGGCCCTGAACCTTTCCGGCGTGGATAAGGAAGAGATCCAGCGCGGCTGCGTCGTCGGCGCTCCCGGCTACTACCGGGTTACCGGGCTGGTGGATGCAACCCTCAAGCTTCTTCCCCGGGCGTCGCGCCCTTTGAAAAACCTCGATCCCGTTCACTTTTACCTGGGCACGGCCCGGGCGGTGGCCAGGCTGGTTCTCCTGGACCGGGAGGAACTGCTTCCCGGGGAAGCGGCTCCGGTGCAGTGCCGCCTGGATCGCCCCCTGGTAGCAGAGCGCCGGGATCCCTTTATTATCCGCTCCTACTCCCCCACGACCACCATCGGCGGGGGAGTGATCCTGGATCCCTTTCCTTCCCGGCACCGCCGCTTCCGGGAGGAGGTGGTCCGGCACCTGAAGGCCCTGGAGCAGGAGCTGGCCTCCGGAGAAGGGGAAGCCTTTGTCCGGCAGAAGCTGGAGGCGCTGCCGGGGGCGGGGCTGGCGCAGCTGTCCAAGGCTACCCGCCTATCCGAGGCCCAGTTGGAAGAGATTTTAACCAAGCTGGTTCGCCAGGGAGCGGCTTGCCGGCTGGGCGGCGGCTACGTAGCCGCCGCCCAGCTGGAAGAGTGGCGGGAAAAGATTTTGGCCCGGCTGCGGCGCTTTCATTCCCGCTATCCCCTGATGTTCGGGCTTTCCCGGGCGGAATTGCGCGGCGAGCTGCCGGAAAGCTTAAGCCTGCGCCAGTACGACGCCTTGCTGGAGATTATGGAGCAGGAGAAGCAGATTGCCGTGCGCGGGGAGTTGATCAGCCTGCACGGCTATCAACCGCAACCAGGCGCCGGGGACCGGGAGAAGCTGGACCGCCTCCTCGGCCTGTACCGGAGCGGGGGCTTCCAGCCCCCATCCCTTCGGGAAGCCATGGCCCGTTCGGGGGTGGAGAGCGGGCGCCAGGAGGAATACCTCAGCTACTTGACCGGCCAGGGCCTGCTGCAAAAAATTAATGAAGAGCTTTATTTCCACCGGGACACCTACCGGGAAGCGGTGGAGCTGCTGCGTCGCCATTTTGAGAAGGCCGAGACTCTAACCCTGGCCCAGTTCCGGGACCTGACCCGCAGCTCCCGGAAATTTATTCAGCCCCTGCTGGAGCACTTCGATCAGCGCGGCTTGACCCGGCGGGTAGGCGACCAGCGGGTAGCCCGGAAGATAGCCGGCCTGGGGAAAGGCGGAGAAGAATAAGGAACCGCCGCCTGCTTGTCCGGATTTTGAGGCGGAGCCGGTGCCCGTGGCCGGAAGATGGCTGTTAGCCGCCGGGCTTTATCGGGCTTCCGGGGCGGAGCCGGCTCGGGCCGGCCCGAGGCCTGCCTTGGCGCCGGGCTTTATCCACACCCGAGGCCGGAGTCCCGGCCGGGATTCCGCGGACACCGGGGCCGGGGAAATTAGGCATAGAAGGGGGAAGTGGCGTGAACGATAAAAAATTTCGCCTGACGGCGATGACCGCCAGCGCCGGGTGAGCGGCAAAAATAGGCCCCGAGGCCTTGGCGCAGGTTCTGCGCTCGCTGCCTTTGCCCGATGACCCGCATTTTCTAAACCGGGAAGATCGATTTGCCGATGCCGCCGTATACCGCCTGACGGAAGAGCTGGCCCTGGTGCAGAGCGTTGACTTTTTTACGCCCGTGGTGGATGACCCCTACCTCTTCGGGCAGATCGCCGCCGCCAACTCCCTCAGCGATATCTACGCCCTGGGCGGCAGGCCCCTTACGGCCCTCAATATTGTCTGCTTTCCCTGCGCCGGGGGCTCCCCGGAGTTGCAGGAGGCCCTGGAGTTCATCCTCCGGGGGGGCTATGACAAAGTCCGGGAAGCCGGCGCCATGGTGGTGGGCGGCCACAGTGTGGAAGACAAGGAGCCGAAATACGGCCTGGCCGTGACCGGGCTTATCGACCCCCGCCGCATGCTGACCCCTGCCGGTGCCCGGCCCGGGGACCGGCTCTATTTAACCAAGCCCCTGGGCGCAGGCATTATAACCACGGCCCTGAAGGGAGAAGCCGTGAGCCCCGAAGAGGTGAAAGAAGCCCTGGAGTCCATGGCGCGGTTGAATGCCGCCGCCGCCAAGGCGGCTCTTTCCGCCGGTGCCACAGCCTGCACCGATGTTACCGGCTTCGGCCTCCTGGGGCACCTGCGCGAACTGCTTCTCTCCAGCGGGGCGGCGGCCCGGCTGGGCGACGGCAACATCCCCTTATACCCCGGAACGAAGGAGTTGGCCGCTCAGGGTTTTATCCCCGCCGGCGCTTACCGGAACCTGGAATATTACCGTGCCCACGTGGAATGGGCCGGCAGCGGGCAGGAAGAAGATTCCCTTCTCCTGATGGCGGATCCCCAGACCTCGGGAGGGCTCTTAATTGCCGTGGAGCGGGGCAAGGGGGAGTTGATGGAGAAGCGGCTGGCCGAAGAAGGCGTAAAAGGCTGGCTGGTCGGCACCATTGTGGAGGGTCCGGCAGGTTTAATCCGGGTTGAGGAATCCCTGGGCTAGAGGTTAGCCTGCTTTCATAATTTCCAGGATGAGTTGGTCCAGTTTAATGCTGATGCGGTAAGCGTCGTCGCTGGGAGTCATCTTCCCGTTGCTCACGCAGGAGCGATGGAGCTGTTCACGAAGAATCTCTATTTCTTCAATGAGGCGACGATTTTCGAGCCTATTCATTTGTGACACCCCATCAGGTTGTCGCTGTAGTTTTAATTCGACAAACATGTAAAAATACCTTTTTTTCTGAAAAAATAACCGGATAACATATTTAATTTTTAATTTTACTATTGAATTGGCCGCCTTAAATTGAGAAACCGGGCATATGGAGACAACCCTGGGCATAGGCATAACCGGTAGGGGCCGTTTTTTCATGGCCGTGGCGGTTCACCATCCCATGCCTGCACCCTCGCCGGGCCTAACCGGCAAGGAGCGCCTTTCTTTCTCCCTTCCGCCGCCCGCAGGCGGGCGGTGGTGGAGAAGGCCCCACCGGCAAGAACTTTATTTTTGCCACCGCCGGAGGGGAACGGGCAAAAGGCCCGGGGCGGCAGGGGCTTTTTTGCCGGGGCGGGCGGTCAAAGCCATGGGCGAAAGGGGAAGGGTCGGGGCGGCCTCCTGGAAAGGCCACGGACAGCACCAACGCGGCAGCGGCCCAGGCGCCCGGGAGATTTATGGCCGCTGCCTGCCGCCGGCGGCGAGATGGGGCAAGATAAAGAATATCTCCAGGGCTGCTCTCCGGCCCGGCGCCGGCTGGGGGCCGCTTCCCCTCTCCTATTTTATTTTAGTCCGGGCGCCTGGGTGGAGGCGGGCCCTGGGCGGGATTTCATTTTCCCGGCGGCCCCTTTTTTTCCCGGCTCCAACCCTGCGGGCGCACTTTATTCGCGAAAATATTTAACAAGGTAAAATATTATGACCTGCCTAAATTTTTGGCAGGATATTAAGGACAAAGTGTCGAAATTGTATTTTTACTTGCACTAAATAGAACATCGTTTAGATTAAGAATATAGACAATAAGGAGGGATGAGTTCGTTTAAAGGTTTTTTGCTTTTCCTCGACCTTGCCTGGCGGTGCTGTTTTTAGGTTTCGAGGGAAAAACATTCTCTGATGTGGGGTATGATGATGAGTACCGAAAACCAGACCTTTGCTGAAAAACTGGACCTGTTCGGATGTATCCAGTGCGGACGGTGTACTGGCGGCTGCCCGGTCACGGTACGGACTAATCTCAACGTGCGCCGTTTTGTTTACGACGCCAAGAACGAGGAGATGCTGGAGGAACTCTCCAAGCTGGCAGAGATTTGGGACTGTACCGCCTGCCATACTTGTGCGGTACGCTGTCCCAAGGGCTTGAAGCCCCTGGAGGTTCTTTTCGGCCTGCGCACCCTGGTAGTGGAGAGCGGCAAGACCCAGCCCACGGTCCGGGATGCCCTGGAGAGCGTATTCCGGGAAGGCAATCCCTGGGAGAAGCCGCGGGCAACCCGCTATGACTGGATGGAGGGTTTGGAGGTAAAAATTGCCGACCCCGAACAGCCTGTAGAAAATCTATTCTTTGTCTGCTGCACCATCGCCTACGACCCCCGGGTTCAGATTGTTGCCAAAAACCTGGTTAAGATCCTTAACCAGGCCGGGGTAGATTACGGCTTTATCGGGGAGAACGAGTCCTGCTGCGGCAGCGAGGTCTTCGCCCTGGGAGAGGAAGGCCTCTTCGAGATGACCGTGGAGGACAACACCGAGTTTCTCAACGAATTCCAGGCCCGGCAACTGGTTACCCTTTCACCCCATTGTTTTACCACCTTTAGGACCCGCTATCCGGATCTGAACAAACCGGTACTTCACTACACCCAGCTCTTAGACCAGCTGTTGCAAGAGGGGAAAATTTCCTGGAACCAAGATTTGCCCAAGAAGATTGTTTTCCATGACCCCTGCTATCTGGGCAAGCAGAGCCTGGTATTTGATGAGCCGCGCCGCCTGTTGAAATCCATTCAGGGCGTGGAGTTGCTGGAATTTGACCGCTCCCGGGAGCGCAGCCTCTGCTGCGAGGGAGGCGGCGGGAAAATGTGGGTGGAGTCGGAATCCAAGGCCCAGCGCCTGGCCGAAACCCGCATTAAGGACGCCAAGGAAATGGGAGCGGAGATTGTGGCGGTGGCTTGTCCTTTCTGCGTGCTGACCCTGGAAGACGCCATGAAGGCGCTGGGCTACGAAGAAGAGATGCGGGTGGCGGAGATTACGGAGTTGTTGGGTGAGCTTTTAGCCTGATGAACAGATTGGTAGGAGGTGGATGATTTTATGAAAACCTTTGTGTGCATCAAGTACGTGCCCGATACTTCCGAAGCGGAGGTTAAGGTTAATCCAGATGGTACTTCCGTAGACAGCAGCCGCTTTTCCTTTGATATTAACGATGCAGACAACTACGCCGTGGAGGAGTCGGTATTAATTAAGGAAGCCCATGGGGGCAGCGTAACCATTGTCTCCATCGGCCCCAAGGAATCCGAGGTTATGATCCGCATGGCCCTGGCCAAGGGGGCGGACAACGCCGTCCGGGTTGAGGATTCGCGGATCGCCGCCTATGATCCCCTGATGGTGGCCAGGACCCTGGCCGGAGTAATCAAGGGGCAGGAGTTTGACCTGGTTTTGACCGGCTGCATGGCCAGCGATGACGGGCAGATGGCCACCGGCGTGGCCCTGGCGGAGCTGCTGGGCGTCTCCCACGCGGCCATGGTGAAAAAGCTGGAGATTCTCGACGGCAAGGTGAAAGCCCACCGCGAGCTGGAAGGCGGCTTAATGGAAGTAGTGGAGCTTAGCCTGCCGGCGGTTATCACCATTCAGACGGGGATCAACGAGCCCCGCTATGCTCCCATTCGCGGTATCCGGGAGGCCCAGAAGAAAGAGTTGAAGGTGGTCAACCTGGACGACCTGGGCATCGCCGCGGATCAGGTCGATGTCTCCGCCTCCAAGATCGTCCTGGAGAAGCTCTACATTCCCGAAGTTGTTTCCAAGGCGGAAATTATCGAGGGCGAACCCGACGAGAAGGCGGAGAAACTGGCATCTATCCTGGTAAAAGGAGGCCTGGTGTAAATGGGTAACGTTTTCGTTCTGGCGGAGCACCGCCAAGGCGCTTTGAGAGATATCACTCTGGAGATGCTGGCCCTGGCCCCCGGCCTGGCCAAGGATTTTGGCGGCGAGGTGGAAGTCCTTCTCCTGGGCAGCGGCGTAGACGCCCTGGCGGAGAAGTTGTCCGGCTACGGCGTGAAAGTCCTGGTGGTGGATGATCCTCTTCTGGCGGATTACAACTCGGACAAATACCAGAAAGTCCTCTCCGCCCTTATCGACCAGCGCAAGCCCTCCCTGGTCATGGTGGGTCACACCGCCCAGGGGGTGGATATGGCTCCCGCCCTGGCGGTGGAGAAGGATCTCCCCTTTGTGGCCGATGTAATTGACCTTAAGCTGGAGGAGGGCGTCTTAAAAGCCACGCGCCAGCTTTATTCCGGCAAGGTTAACGCCACCATCGCTTTTAAACCGGCCGACACCTACCTGGTCACCGTCCGGGAGGCCGCCTTTGAAGCGCCGGATCCTTCCGCCGCCGGCAGCATAGAGAAGATCGACTCCCCGTTGAAGGAAGATCTGGATTACCGCAAATTTGTCGAATATATCGAGGCGGAAGTGGGCGATGTGGACATCACCCAGTCCGAGGTCCTGGTTGCCATCGGGCGCGGCCTGCGGGAAGACAAAAACCTGCCCATCATCGAAGAGCTGGCCAATACCATCAAGGCCGACCTCTGCGGTTCCCGGGCCGCCGTCGATGCCGGCTGGCTGCCCCACGACCGCCAGGTGGGCACATCGGGCAAATCGGTTAAGCCCAAGCTCTATATCGCCCTGGGCATTTCCGGTGCTTTCCAGCATGTGGCTGGAATCAAAGGGGCCAAAACGGTGGTTGCCGTCAACAAGGACCCTGAAGCTCCCATTTTTGCCCATGCCGACTATGCGATAGTGGACGACCTGCTGAAGATCGTTCCCAAGCTGACGGAGAAGCTGAAGGAGCTGAAAGGCTAAACCCTTCGCGCGGCCCCGAAGGTTTAATCTCTGTAGGAGGATGAATAGCCAGATGACGGAAAAACCAAAATTGGGCGTCTATATCTGTCACTGCGGCATTAATATCGCCTCCACGGTAGACGTGGAAGCGGTCACCGAGTTTGCCAAGGGCTTGCCCAATGTGATTGTCGCTCGCAACTACGCCTACATGTGTTCGGACCCCGGACAGCTCCTGATTAAAAATGATATCAAGGAAGAAGGGGTGAACCGGGTGGTGGTGGCCTCCTGCTCTCCCCGCATGCACGAGCCGACTTTCAGGAAAGCCTTGCAGGAAGCCGGCCTTAACCCCTTTTTCCTGGAGATGGCCAATATCCGGGAGCATTGTTCCTGGGTCCACGGGGATCGGGAAGAAGCTACCGCCAAGGCCCGGAGGCTGGTGGCGGCGGCCGTGGCCAAGGTCAGGCAGCTGGAGCCCCTGGAAGAGCGGGAAGTGGATGCCGAACCGGCCGCCCTGGTGATCGGCGGCGGCATCGCCGGCATCCAGGCGGCCCTGGATATCGCCGATGCCGGCTTCAAGGTATACCTGGTGGAGAAGACTCCTTCGGTGGGCGGGCGCATGGCCCAGCTGGACAAAACCTTCCCCACCCTGGACTGCTCCGCCTGCATCCTTACCCCTAAAATGGTGGATACGGCCAGCCATCCCAACATCCAGCTGATGACCTATTCCGAAGTGGAAGAGGTCAGCGGCTATATCGGGAACTTCGATGTCAAGGTGCGCAAGAAGGCCCGCTACGTGGATTTCGACAAGTGTACCGGCTGCGGCGAGTGCGCCGCGGCCTGCCGGATGGCCAACCGCATCCCCAACGAATTTGACGCGGGGATGGGGAAGCGCTCCGCCATCTACCTGCCTTTTCCCCAGGCGGTGCCGGCCAAGTATACCATTGACCCGGAAAACTGCCTCTACCTAACCAGGGGCAAGTGCGGCAAAGGCCCGAAATGCGCCGAGGTCTGCCGGGCCGGAGCCATTAATTTTGAGCAGCAGGATGAGATCGTCGAATTCAAGGTAGGCGCCATCGTGGTGGCTACCGGCTTCGACGTCTTTGAAGCCCGGAAAAAGCCGGAGTACGGCTATGCCGACTATCCCAATGTCATTACCGGCCTGGAGATGGAGCGGCTGGTTTCCGCCTCGGGTCCCACGGGGGGCCAGATCAAGATCAAGGTGGAGGACGAAGAGATCGTTCCCAAGGAGATCGCCTTTATCCAGTGCGTCGGCTCCCGGGACAAGAGCGTGGGCAACGAGTACTGCTCCCGGGTCTGCTGCATGTATACGGCCAAGCAGGCGCACCTGGTCAAGGACAAGATACCCGACGCCAACGTCCGGGTCTACTACATGGATGTCCGGGCCTTCGGAAAAGGCTTTGAAGAGTTTTACGACCGGGTCCGCCGGGAAGGGATCCACTATATCCGCGGCAATCCCTCGGAGATCTTTAAGCGGGGCAGCAAGCTGGTAATCAAGGTGGAAGACACCCTTACCGCCACTCCCATGGAGGACGAAGTGGACCTGGTGGTTCTGGCGGTGGGCCTGGAGCCGCGGCAGGATGTGCGCAAGATTATCGACCTGCTGCGCCTCTCCCAGTCCCCGGACCTCTTCTTCCTGGAGGCCCATCCCAAGCTGCGCCCCGTAGATACCGCCACCGACGGGGTATTCCTGGCCGGATGCTGCCAGGGCCCCAAGGATATTCCCGATACGGTGGCCCAGGCCAAAGGGGCCGCCTCTTCAGCGATGATTCCCCTGGCTCGGGGCAAAGTGAAGATTGGGGCCCAGGTGGCCACGGTAAACGAAAATACCTGCCGCGGCTGCGGGTTCTGCGTGGAGATCTGTCCCTACAGCGCCATCGAGCTGGTTGCCGTTAACCGGTTCGGGCACCCGGTACAGGTGGCTCGGGTTAACGAAGCCCTGTGCAAAGGGTGCGGCTCCTGCTCGGCAGGCTGCCTCTCCGATTCCATTCAGCCCAAGTCTTTCCGGGATCGCCAGATACTACCGCAGATTGCGGCATTGGGGGTCATGAGATGAGCGAATCGTTCGAACCTAATATTGTCGCTTTTCTTTGCAACTGGTGTTCTTATGCCGGCGCCGACCTGGCCGGGACCAGCCGGGTGCAGTACCCGGCCAACATCAACGTGATCCGGGTAATGTGCTCGGGACGGGTCAACCCCCTCTTCGTAATGAACGCCTTACAGCAGGGGGCCGACGGGGTCCTGGTTTCCGGGTGCCATCCCGGGGACTGCCATTACATGGAGGGCAATTTCTATGCCCGGCGCCGTTTGGGCATGTTGAAGGATTTGATGGAATTTGTGGGAATTGATCCGCGCCGTTTCCATATGAGCTGGGTTTCCGCCTCGGAGGGACACAAGTGGAAGGAAGTCGTGCAGAAGACGGTGGACGATGCTCGGGAAGCCGGCCCCTTCCAGGGGTTCAGGCGGCGCCAGATCGACTGGTGAGGAGGGGATCGCTGAATGGACCTGGAAAAACTGCGCAAAACGGCCGCTGAGATTGTCTCCCGGGATGATGTAAAATACCTCATCGGCTGGCGTCCGGGCAGCTTCGGCTACCGGGTCTCGCCTTGCTTTGTCCAGGACGCCGCCGGTGCGGAAGAACTCATTTTCTCGCCCCTCTGCGCCTCCAACCTGGCCACCTACCTGACCCTGGTGGAGAAGCTCCCGGTCCCCCGGGGAGAGGAGCCGGACCGCCGCAAAGTAGCCCTGCTGGTTAAAGGCTGCGACAGCCGGGCGGTGGTCCAGCTGCTGGTGGAGAAGGGGATTGAGCGGGAGCAGGTAATCCTCGTGGGCCTGCCCTGCCGCGGGGTAGTGGATCTGAATCTGCTCCAGCAGAAATACCCCGAAGGGCTGGAGAAGGGAGAGCTGAGCTGGCAGGAAGGCGGCTTCCAGCTTATCAGGAACGGGGAGACGGCAACCATACCCCGGGAGGAGATCCTGGCGGAGAAGTGCCGCCTCTGCCGCTATCCCAATCCGGTGCTCAGCGATGTCACCATCGGGGACCCGGTGGAGCCCTGGGAGACGGAGGCCGACCGGGGCGTGGAGGAGCTGGAGCAGAAGAGCGTGGAAGAGCGTTGGGATTACTGGGAGGAGCAGTTCTCCAAGTGCATTCGCTGCTACTCCTGCCGCAACGCCTGCCCCCTCTGTTATTGCGACGATTGTATCCTGGATCGCCTTAACCCGATCTGGATTAACCGCGCGGTCAATTTTTCGGAGAATACCGCCTTCCACCTGGCCCGAGCTTTTCACCTGGGCGGGCGCTGTGCGGAATGCGGTGAGTGCGAACGGGCCTGCCCGATGAATATCCCCCTGGGCAAGCTCAACCGCAAGCTGGCCAAAGAAGTCCGGGAGAAGTACGGCTATGAAGCCGGCGTTGATCCCGAGGCCAAGCCCTTCCTGGCCAGTTACAATCCGAATGACCCCGAGGAATTCATACTGTAGAGGTGGGTGATATGTCAGCGATGCTGTTAAATAAGGATCAATGGTCAGCATTTGTTGGGAAACTGGCCGGGGAGAAGAAGGTCTGGGCTCCGGTGAAGCGGGGGGATATCATGCGCTTCGAGCCCTTGGAAGAAGGAGCGGTTCCCTCCCTGGACTTTGCCAATACCACGGTGCCGCCCAAGACGGTTGTCTTTCCCCAGACGGAGACCCTCTACCGTTACCGGATCGGCCAGGCGGAACTGGCGGTGCCCGTCCTGGAAGGCGAAGCCGTGCTCCTGGGGGTGCGGCCCTGCGATGCCCGGGCCATGAGCATTGTGCAGAAGCTGTTCCGCTGGGACGTAGATGACCCCTACTACCTGAAGCGCCGGGAAGCCGCCACCCTGGTGGGGCTGGCCTGCAGCGCGCCGGGGACCAACTGCTTCTGCACCTCGGTAGGGGGCGGTCCCGCTTCCACGGAGGGACTGGACCTGCTAATGACGGACCTGGGGGAGAGCTACCTCCTGGAAGCCCTTACCGACAAGGGGAAGGCGCTGCTGGAGGCGGCGCAGGATCTGCTCCAGGAGGCCCCGGCGGGAGCGGTTCAGGAGAAGGAGAAGGTGGTGGGCGCAGCGGAAAAAGCCATTGCCCGCAGCGTGGATACCACCGGTATCCCCCAGGGGCTGCCGGGCCTGTGGGAGCATCCCCTGTGGCAGCGCACCGCCGCCGGCTGCCTGGGCTGCGGCACCTGCACCTTTCTTTGCCCGACCTGCCACTGCTTCGATATCCAGGATGAAGTGGAGGGTTTCGAAGGGCGCCGTTGCCGGATGTGGGACTCCTGCATGTTCGCGGAATACACGCTGCATGCCTCGGGGCACAACCCCCGGCCTACCCGCCGGGAGAGGACCCGCAACCGGATCAATCACAAGTATAATTACTTTGTTCAGAAATTCGATGTCATCGCCTGTGTCGGCTGCGGGCGCTGCGTAAATCTCTGTCCGGTCAACATCGACCTGGTCGAAATCCTGCGACAGGTTAAGGAGGCGCTGTGATGGATAACGCCAACCCTTACATCCCTTATATGGCTACCATTCAGGAAACCTGGTACGAGACCTCCGGAGATCGACCCATTAAAACTTTTAAAGTAACCCTGGATGACGAAGAGGTCCGGAAAAACTGGAGCCACCGTCCCGGGCAGTGTGCCATGGTGGGCATCCTGGGCGTGGGGGAAAGCATGTTCTGCATCTCCTGCTCGCCCACGGAAGGAGATTTCCTGCGCTTCTCCGTGATGCGGGCCGGGAAGAATACCCAGGCCCTGCACCAGCTGGAGGCCGGCGACAAGCTGACGGTGCGCGGTCCCTTGGGCAACAGCTTCCCCCTGGAAGAGTGGAAGGGGAAGAAGATTTTAACCATCGGCGGCGGGATTGGTCAGGCGCCCCTGCGCCCCATTATCGAGTATGTCAAGGCCAAAAGGGATCAGTATGCCGGGCTGACGGTCATCTACGGGGCCAGGACTTCGTCAGACCTCTGCTTTAAAGGCGAGCTCCAGGAGATGATGAAGTGCGGGGAGGTTTGCTGCCATCTTACCATCGACGTGGAGGAAGAGGGCTGGGAGCATAATGTGGGCTTTGTTCCCCAGGCGCTGCTGGATTTGAATCCTTCGCCGGAGAACACCATCGCCATCACCTGCGGCCCGCCCATCATGATTCGTTTCGTCCTGCAGAACCTGAAGAAACTGGGGTTTGCCGACGAGCAGATCTACACTACCTTGGAAAACCGGATGAAGTGCGGCATCGGGAAATGCGGGCGCTGCAATGCCGGTCCTCTCTATGTATGCAAGGACGGCCCGGTGTTTACTTATGCCCAATTGAAAGAAGTGCCCGAAGCCTTTGCCTGACGCCAGCGGGGTACAGCTTTTTCAAGCTGTACCCCGATCTTTTGTTTGACTATTGGCAAAAATTCGTGCTACAATGTTTTTGGGCGGCAGCCCGCGGGCGCCACACCCAGGACGCGTTTAATTTGATTTCAGCTTTGTTGTCTCTGCTTGGAGCCGGGATGGACCGGGACAGAGCCCATATGGATAATGTTCCAGTGTACCTTCCCGGCGAGGAAGGTTTTTTTGGTCCTTAATATTGGTGGGGGTGGAGATATGCAGCGTGTGATGTGCAAATCTAAGATTCACCGGGCCACAGTTACCGATGCTGACTTGAATTACATGGGCAGCATCACCATTGATGAAGAACTGATGGACGCAGCGGATCTGCTTCCCTACGAGCAGGTGCACGTGGTAAATATTAACAACGGATCCCGTTTTGAAACCTATGTCATTCCCGGCGAACGCGGCCGGGGGGAGATTTGCCTGAACGGGGCGGCGGCCCGCCTGGCCCAGCCCGGCGACCTGGTGATCATCCTCAGCTATGCCGTGTACGATGAGGCCGAACTGCAAGGCCACCAGCCCAGCCTGATCTTCGTGGATGAAAGCAACCACATTAGCCGGGTTCAAAAAAAGGAGCTTCTTGCCCAATAATCATATATCAGGGGGACGGTTCTCCCGATCTAGATCATTACATATGTGGCGGGGACGGTTCTCCTGATATAGATGGCGGGGACGAGTCTTGTCTACCTCTTTGCAAAATGGGATGAGCAGATCAGGGGACGGTTCCCGTTCTATATAGTTTTATATATATTTCAAGGGAATTTTTTCCAGGGAACGGTCTGGCGGGGGCGGCAGGCAAACGGACGGTTCCCCTTTATTATTATGCCGCCGGAGTTTGCCGGCCCTGGCTGTAAATCCTTTATTAAGGGCATGGATCCTATTAATTTAATATTGCTAAGCGGGGGCGCGCCTAAAGAAGGAGAGGCCCTTTTTTTATTTAATTGGTGCCCTATTCTATTCTTTCCGCCTTGCTCCTTTCTCCGCAATTCCTATCTTCCAGCGGGGGCATTAGCCCCGAAAGGGGCCTATAGAATATAATGAGCATTACGAAGTTCTTTGGAAGCCGCCTTTTCCAGGATTTGCTTGTCAAGTAAATTTGATATCGGGAAACAGGCCCTACCGGGCCGGGAAGGCTGGAGCGTTTCTTTACTTCCCCGGGCGGTTGTGCTACATTAAGATCAACCTGGTTCGCGGGAGTGGGGCCATGGAACGGGTAGGAACGGTAGTGGAGAAGAAGGGCGGGAAGGCCCTGGTGCGCATGCGCCGGCATGTGGCCTGTGAAAACTGCGGCCGCTGCGGAGGGCTTCTGGGGAAGGCGGAACAGAGGGACCACCTGGTGGAGGTTTTAAATCCCATTGGCGCGGAAGTAGGCCAAAAGGTATTGATTTATGCCGATGACCGCCGCATGCTCTTTGTCTCCTTCATGCTCTACATGGTACCCCTTCTGGCCCTGGTGGCCGGCATCCTGCTCTGGTTGAACCTGGCCGCTTACTTTAACTGGGGCGGACCCCGGGAACCGCTGGCCGTGGCCGTAGGCTTTGGCTTCATGGGGCTGGTGTTTTGGGGGCTCCGCCGCTGGGACAACCGGGTCAAGGAGAGGGATGATTACAAGCCGGTGATTATTGACCTGGTGCCGGAAGAACAGTAAATATTTTTTAGGCTTGGCCGCTATTGCATCGCCGGCGCTTTCATGTTACAATACAAAAAAATTGAATAAAGCCTCATCTCGCAAAAGGGTGGGGTAGAGGTGCGGTAACCAAGAGTAGCGGCCGGGAGGAGCAAGGGCTCCAAGGAAAGGGCGTGAAAGGGGTTATCGCCGAAGCTTCCGGGTTCCCTTGGCCCGGGGGCTGGGCTGCCTGCAAATAGCCGGCAGACTGTCACCGGAAACAGCCCGGTTTCCGGTGGAGCGCTATCTCACGGGAGCGGCGGGGCTTATCCCGGTTCGGATAGTAGCTAATTCTTCATGGGTTAGCTTTTTTTATTTCTTGATCTGGAAAGGGGGGGGAATAGTGCCGCTGCCAAGCTGGATGGAAGTTAACAGCAAAAATCACCTGACCATTGCCGGAGTGGACCTGGTGGAACTGGCGGAAAAGTACGGCACCCCGCTCTACGTGTACAATGAAGACCTGATTCGCTCCCAGTGCCGCCTTTACCGGGAGGAGCTGGCCCGCCACTATCCCCGGGGGGAGATTATCTATGCCGGCAAAGCCTTCCTGACCTTGGCCATGTGCCGGCTGCTGCAGCAGGAAGGGCTCTCCCTGGATGTGGTCTCCGGAGGGGAGCTCTATACGGCCATCCAGGCCGGCTTTCCCATGGAACGGGTTTATTTCCACGGCAATAACAAGAGCGACGCCGAGCTGGCCCTGGCGGTCAAGGTTGGCGTCGGCCGCATCGTGGTGGACAGTTTCATGGAGCTGGAGAGGCTCAACCGGGAAGCGGAGAGGCAAGGGAAGCAGGCGGAGATCCTGCTGCGGGTAAAGCCGGGGATCGCCGCCCATACCCATCACTATATTCAAACAGGGCAGGAGGATTCCAAGTTCGGCCTGGGCATCTCCGACGGCCAGGCCCTGGAGGGGATAAAGCTGGCCCGGGCGCTGCCCAACCTGGTGCTCCGGGGGCTGCATTGCCATATCGGATCCCAGATTATGACCGCGGAGCCCTTTTGCCTGGCGGCGGAGACCATGATGGACTTCATGCAGTCGGTGCGCGCCGCCACGGGCGTGCTCCTGCAGGAGCTGGACCTGGGGGGCGGCCTGGGCATCCGCTACACCGGGGAGGATGAGCCCTGTGGGATCTCCGACTTGCTGCCGCTCCTGGCGCGCACCGTCAAGGAAAAGGCCAGGGAGCATGCTTATCCCTATCCCAAGCTGATGCTGGAACCCGGCCGCTCCATCGTGGGGGAAGCGGGGGTTACCCTGTACACGGTGGGGACGATTAAAGATATTCCCGGGGTCCGAAAATATATTTCCGTGGACGGGGGGATGATGGATAACCTGCGCACGGCCCTTTACGGTGCCCGCTACGAGGCCGTTCTGGCCAACCGGGCGCGGGATCCGGCCGCGGAAACCGTCACCGTGGCCGGCAAGGCCTGCGAGTCGGGGGATATTCTCATCCGGGATTTGGCTCTTCCCCCGGTATCGCCCGGAGACCTGCTGCTTGTCTTCAGCACTGGGGCGTACCACTTTTCCATGTACAGCCAGTACAACCGCAACCCCCGGCCGGCGGTGGTCTTTCTAAGGCGGGGGAAGGCGGAATTGGTGGTGCGCCGCGAATCGTACCAGGACCTGATCAACCTGGACTGCATCCCTGCTCATCTCCGGGAGGATCTTGCCTCTCCCGGCGCCGTCAGCGACGGCAAAAGGAGAGGCCGGGCCAAGGGAAATTAACCCCAAAAGAGGAGCCGACGGATCCCGCCCTTCCCGGGGAGGGGCATGGGGAATTATCCCCGGGGCAATCAATAGTAATTACGAGGAGATTCAGGAGGTAGCCAGAGATGACTAAAAAATACAACGTGGCGGTAGTGGGCGCTACCGGCATGGTAGGACAGAAAATGATTCAAGTGCTCCAGGAGAGGCGTTTTCCCATCAACCGGCTTAAGCTGCTGGCTTCGGCCCGGTCCGTCGATCTAAAAATCCAGGTGGGCGGGCAGGAGTACTCCGTGGAGGAAGCGGTCCCCGCCTCCTTTGAGGGGGTTGATTTCGCCTTCTTCAGCGCCGGGGAGGCGGTCAGCCGGGAGCTGGCCCCCGAAGCGGTCAAGCGGGGCGCCATTGTCATCGACAACAGCAACGCTTTCCGCCTGGAGGAGAAGGTGCCCCTGGTGGTACCCGAGGTAAACCCGGAGGCAGCCTTTAAGCACAACGGCCTGATTGCCAATCCCAATTGTTCCACCATCCAGATGGTGGTGGCCCTGCAGCCCCTGCACCGGGCGGCGGGGCTGAAGCGGGTGGTGGCCGCCACCTACCAGGCGGTCTCCGGCGCCGGGCGGGAAGCGGTGGAAGAACTTTTTAACCAGTGCCGGGCTGTCCTGGAGGGGCGGGAGGCAACCTGCGAGTATATTCCCCACAAGGGAGCGGCCCGCCACTACCAGCTGGCTTTTAACCTGGTCCCCCAGCTGGATGTCTTCGTCGAGGACGACTATACCAAGGAAGAAATGAAGATGGTCTACGAGACCAGGAAAATTATGGGGATCCCCGACTTGGCCATAACGGCCACCACGGTCCGGGTGCCCGTGGCCAACGGGCATTCCGAGGTCTTGAATATCGAGTTCCAGAACCCCATCACCCCCCAGGAGGCCCGGGAAGTCCTCGAGAAAGCTCCGGGGGTGGTGGTCCGGGACGATCCCGCCCAGTTAATCTATCCCATGCCCCTGGATGCCGACGGGCGGGATGAGGTATACGTGGGGCGTATCCGCCGGGACCGCTCCGTGCCCTATGGACTGAACCTCTGGGTGGTGGCGGACAATATCCGCAAGGGAGCGGCCACCAATTCCATTCAGATCGCCGAGCTGCTGCTGCAAGGCTAAAAAATGGGGAGCGAGGAAGAGTGAAGATACTGGTCCAAAAATTCGGAGGCACCTCCGTGGCCACGGAAGAATCCAGGGCGGCGGCGGTGCAGAGAATCAGGCAGGCTCAGGAGGATGGCTTTCGGCCGGTGGTGGTGGTCTCAGCCATGGGCCGCCGGGGCGATCCCTATGCCACCGATACCCTGAAGGGATTGGGAGAGAGCATCTTCCCTTCCCTGCCCTTAAGGGAACTGGATCTGCTCATGAGCTGCGGGGAGATTCTCTCCGCCGCCACCATGGTCGCCACCCTCCTGCGCGCCGGGATAAAGGCCAGGAGCTTTACCGGCTGGCAGGCCGGCCTGGTTACCGACGGGAACTACGGCCAGGCCCAGGTGGTTGCCTGTCACCCGGAGCCGTTGAAGCAGTGCCTGGAAGAGGGGAAGGTGGCGGTGGTGGCCGGCTTCCAGGGGGCCACCCCGGAAGGGGAGATCAATACCCTGAGCCGGGGGGGCAGCGATACCACGGCGGTAATCCTGGGCGCCGCCCTGAAGGCGGAGCGGGTGGAGATCTATACCGATGTCAGCGGCATTGCCACGGCGGATCCCCGCATCTGCAAGGAGGCGCGCATCCTGCGCCGCTTAACCTACAGCGAGGTCTGCCAGCTGGCTTATGAAGGAGCCCGGGTTATCCACCCGGCGGCCGTGGAGATAGCCATGAAGCACAACGTGAAGGTAGTGGTCAAAAGCGTCCTGGATGCCGGACCGGGGACGCTCATCGATATAAACGGCCTTTCCGGCGGGGAGGACTACCAGGTTCAACCGGAAAAAGTAATCACCGGCATCGCCCACGCTCCCCGGCTGGCCCAGATTATGGTCCAGTTCAACGAGCCCGATACCGCCCTGGAGGTGGAGGTTTTTGACCGGCTGGCCGAGGCGGGGATCAGCATCGACTTCATTAACATCCTGCCGCTGTTGAAAATCTTTACCGTGGGAGAGAGCGACCTGGAGCGGACGCGGGAAGTTCTATCCCGGCTGGGGGTGTCTTTCCGGGTGGAAACGGGCTGCGCCAAGGTTTCTGTGGTCGGCCAGGGGATGCGGGGTATTCCCGGGGTCATGGCCCGGGTAGTGCGGGTCCTGAATGAACAAAATATCCCCATCCTGCAGACCGCCGATTCCAACATAACCATCTCCCTCCTGATCCGGGAGCAGGATCTGCCCGGGGCGGTCAAGGTTTTGCATGACCATTTTGCCCTGGGAGAGGGGGAGAACGCCTATCCTCCCTATTCGGCGGAGGCCTAGCCGCCGGGATTTGGAGCTTGCGCCTTCGAGCTTTCGGGGGCGGGCGGGAGCGGGCGCTCCGGCCCGCCCCTTTTATTAATCGGTCCGGGGCGGCTTGAGGTTCAAGGCCCGGGGAGCATCTCCTCTTCCGCTTTGGCGGAGCTTTTTCTCTTCCCGGAAAGTCACCTTCCGGCGGTTCCGGGCGTAAAATATAAGCGGCGGCCCTCGGCGCAAACAAAAGCGTCCGGCCGCCGGCACCCGGGCAGCCGGCGGGCTATAAGCCTGTTTTTCAGCGGTAGCCGCCCTTGACACCGGGGGTGGCGTCGGTTACAATCATAGCTAAACCAGATCTGTCAGTACCTGTGAAAGGGCCGATGAAGGGGAGGAGTAACTTCCGCTGCCGGTTTCAGAGAGCCGGGGGGCGGTGCAACCCGGTACCAAGGCGGAGGCGAATACACCCCGGAGAGGCGGACCGAAACCGATCGGCAGCCGGCGCCGGCTTCCCGGTGGCCTCATGGGAGCGGGCTCGGGAAGAGGCGAGGTGAAGCCCGCCGGGAGTAGGCTCCGACGGCAGCCTTCACCGTTAAAGGAAGGACGGTATGCTCAAAGGAGCAAGTACCGGGCAGAGGGGAGCGCAAGCTCTAGCAGGGTGGTACCGCGGATGTACAGTCCGTCCCTAAGGGGACGGACTTTTTGCTTAGCTTTTTGAGGAGGCGGTTTGGGATGATCATCGTCATGAATCCCCGGGCCGGGGAAGAGGCGATCCGGAGGATCAGCACCCGGTTGGAGGAGATGGGCTACCGGATTCACCGCTCCACGGGGGAGAACCGGACCATCCTGGGGGTTATCGGCCAGCGCCGGGAAGAAGTGGCCCAGACCCTGGAGGCGCTGCCCGAGGTGGAGAAGGTAGTCTATATCAGCCGGCCTTTTAAGCTGGTGGGCCGGGAGTTTCACCCCGACGACACGGTGATCCGCCTGGGGGAGGTGGCCATCGGCGGTCCAAAGCTGGCCGTCATGGCGGGTCCCTGCGCCGTGGAGGGGGAAGAGCAGCTGTTGGAGTCGGCCTGGGCGGTCAAATCCGCCGGGGCCCAGATCCTGCGGGCGGGGGCTTTTAAACCGCGCACCTCTCCGTACAGCTTTCAAGGCCTGGAGTGGAAAGGCCTGGAGATGCTCAGTCGGGTCCGGGAAGAGACGGGCCTGCTGATCGTAACCGAGGTCATGGATCAATTTACCGTCAAGGATCTGGCCGCCTGTGTCGATATCCTCCAGGTGGGCACCCGGAATATGCAGAATTTTTACCTGCTCCGGGAACTGGGGAAGATCCGCAAGCCGGTCCTGTTGAAAAGGGGTATGTCGGCCACCATTGAGGAGTGGCTGATGGCGGCGGAATATATCATGAGTGGCGGCAACTACCAGGTTATCCTCTGCGAACGGGGCATCCGGACCTTCGAGCCGTACACCCGCAATACCCTGGATTTAAGCGCCGTCCCGCTAATCAAGCAGTTGAGCCATCTCCCGGTCATCGTCGATCCCAGCCATGCCACCGGGAAGGCGGAACTGGTTCCCGCCATGAGCCGTGCGGCGGTGGCTTGCGGCGCCGACGGGCTGATGATCGAGGTTCACCCCCGTCCCGCCGAGGCCCTCTCCGACGGGCCCCAGTCCCTAAACCCGGAGCAGTTCACCCGGCTGATGGAGGATTTGAAAGGGGTGGCCCGCAGTGTCGGCCGCTATGTCTAGCCGCGGGGCTGTTTACCGGAGAACGGCCCTCCTGGGGACCGGCCTTATCGGAGGCAGCCTGGGGATCCGCCTCCGGGAGCGCCGCCTGGTGCGCGAGATCGTCGGCTACGACCGGGACGCCGGCTCCCTGGCCCTGGCCCTGGAACGGGGCGCCATCGACCGGGGGGCTTCCTCGGCGGTGGAAGCGGTGCGCGGTGCCCAGCTGGTTGTCCTGGCGGTGCCGGTCCTCAGCGTCGTGGACCTGGTCCGGGAGATTCTCCCCGCCCTGGAACCAGGGGCGGTGATTACCGATGTGAGCAGCACCAAGCAGCAGATCATGGAGGAGTTGACCCCCCTCCTTTCCGGGCGGCAGGTTTACTTTATCGGCGGCCACCCCATGGCCGGTTCCGAGGAGAGCGGGATCAGGGGGGCGGATCCGGCCCTGCTGGAGAGTGCCATCTACCTCCTTTCCCCGGCCCGGGGGACGCCGGAGGAGATATTGGAGCGGCTGGTGGGCCTGGTGGAGGCCACGGGAGCTCAGCCGCTAATCATCGAGCCGGAAGAGCACGACCGCCTGGTGGCCCTGGCCAGCCACCTGCCCCACCTGGTGGCGGGGGCCCTGGTACACAGCACCCTGTCCGGCGGGGAAGAGGAGATGGTCCGCACCCTGGCCGCCGGGGGATTTCGCGACACCACCCGCGTGGCCCTGGGCAGCCCGGAGATCTGGAGAGACATCTGCCTCAGCAACCGGCAGGCCCTGGCCCGGGCCCTGGAGGCTTTCCAGGGGGTCCTGGAGCGGCTGCGGCGGCAGCTGGAGAGGGGGGACGCCGCCGCCCTGGAGCAGTTTTTCCGGCAGGCCCGGGAATACCGGAGGCGGGTTCCCCACCGGGGGCGGGGCATTCTGCCGGAGCTTTTTGAACTGGTGGTGCTGGTTCCCGACACCCCCGGGGTAATCGGCCGCCTGGCCACCCTGCTGGGGGAGACGGGCATTAACATCGCCTCCATTGAGATTCTCCATGTCCGGGAGCTGGAAGGAGGCAGCCTGCGCCTGGGCTTCCGGGAAGAGGAGCACCGGGAAGCGGCCCTGGAACTACTGCGCCGGAAAGGGTACCGGGCCCATTGCCGCCGCTAGGGCAGGAAATTTTAGGAGCACCCCCAATTATTTGCCGCGCCTCCTTAATAAGCAGCCGCCGCTATGGTAAAATATAGGGAAAGCGGAACTCCGGTCCGGGAGGCGAGGACCTTGCTTCTGGGTATCGACGTAGGCGGCACCTCCACCGACGGCGTCTTGATGCACGACGGCGCCCTGGTCATGTCTGTGAAGAAGCCCAGCTCCAGGGAAAAGCTGGCGGGAACCATTCTGGAAGTGCTGGATGAACTCCTGGAGGGCCGGGATCCCGGCGCCCTCCGCCGCCTGGTGATCAGCACCACCCTGGTGACCAATCTTCTGGCCACCCGCAGCGGTCCCCGAACGGCCCTGATCCTGGTTCCCGGCCGGGGGCTTCCCTTCGATTACTTTCGCCTGGCCCCGGATACTTATTTCCTCAAGGGCAGCATCGATTTCCGGGGCCAGGTTACCGAAGAGATCTCCCCCTTTGAGATTGAGAAGGCGGTGGCCCACATCCGCGCCGCAGGAATCAGGCATCTGGCCGTGGCGGCGAAGTTTTCCATTCGCAACCAGGCGGTGGAGCAGGAGATTGTGCGCACCCTCCGCCGCCTGTACCCCGAGGCCCGGGTGGTTTCCGGAAGCGAAACGGCCAACCGGATGAATTTTCCCCGCCGGGCGGCGACGGCCTACTACAGCGCCATGACGGGAGAGGCCTGGGAGGAGTTTGTCCGGGAGATCCGGGAGGCCCTCCGCCGGCGCGGGATCAAGGCCCCGGTGGAGATTCTTAAGGCTGACGGGGGAACCATGCCCCTGGAGGTCTCCCGGCAGAACCCCGTGGAGACGGTCTTCTCCGGCCCGGCGGCCAGCGCCATGGGCGCCGTGGCCTTGACCCGGCGGCGGGAGAACGCGGTGGTCCTGGATATCGGGGGGACGACCACGGATATTGCCCTGCTCATCGAAGGAGAGCCCTTGCACGCTTCCAAGGGGGCGCGCATTCACGGGCGCTTTACCCATATCCAGGCCCTGGCCCTGCGCTCCCTGGCCCTGGGGGGCGACAGCGTGGTCAAAGGCGCAGCCGGCGGGGTGGAGATTACCGCGGAAAGGGCGGGGCCGGCGGCCTGCTTCGGCGGTCCCGCGGCTACGGTCAGCGATGCTTTCGTGGTCCACCTCAACCTGGACCTGGGGGATAGAGCCCGGGCCGAAGAGAAGCTGGCGGCGGCCGCCGCCGGGTCCGGCCTGGAGCCCCGAGCTTTTGCCGCCGCGGTGGTGGACCAAACCCTGGAGCGCTTAAGCCGCCTCATGCAGGAGATGTTCCGGGAATGGGAGAACGAACCCGCTTACAAAGTCTGGGAGATCGTCCACCGGCGCAGCTTCAGGCTGGATCGCCTGGTGGGCATCGGCGGGGCGGCGGAGCTGGTGGTCCCGCTCCTGGCGGAGAAGATGAAGGTTCCCGGCCTGGTTCACCGCCTGGCCCCGGTGGCCAACGCCCTGGGCGCAGCGGTGGCCAGGCCCACTCTAACGGTCCAGCTGTATGCCGATACCCAGCAGGGCCGGTACCTTATCGACCGGGAGGGCATCGAAGGGCCCATTGAGAACCCGGCCTCCTTCCAGCTGGAGGAGGCCAAGAAGACGGCCCTGGACTGGCTGGCCCGGCTGGCTTCCGCCAAGGGAGCCGGGGAATACGTGGGCCAGGCCCGGGTCAATATGGCGGAGCAGTTTAACATGATCCGCGGCTACAGCCGCGTGGGGAAGATTTTCCGGGTGGAAGTCCAGATCGCCCCCGGGATTATCGACGCTTTTAAGGGGGTGTCGGATTGAAGCCCACGGGAATCCTCTTTTTCCCTGCCTTTGACTGGGCCATCTCCCCCACGCACCCGGAGCGGGAGGAGAGGCTGCTCTATACCCGGGACCAGATCTTCGAGGAGGGGGTCATGGATCTGCCCCAGATCCGCGAGTACCAGCCTCGCCTGGCCACCCCCCGGGATATTGCCCGCGTCCATTTCTGCGTCCCTTCCATAGAGGCGGTGACCACCGAAGCCCACCTGGTCTCCGCCGGGGGGGCGCTGGTCATCGGCGACGCCGTGGCTTCCGGGGAGGTGAAGAACGGCTTTGCCATTATCCGCCCGCCGGGCCACCATGCCATGAGCGTGGTGCACGGCAACCGGGGCTTCTGCAATATCAACAACGAGGCCATCATGATCGAGTATCTCCGCCGCCGCTACGGCTACCGCCGCATTGCCATCGTCGATACCGACGTGCATCACGGCGACGGCACCCAGGAGATCTATTACCATGACCCCGACGTCCTCTTTATCTCTTTTCACCAGGACGGGCGCACCCTCTATCCCGGCAGCGGCTTTGTGGAGGAGCTGGGCGCGCCTCCGGCGGTGGGAACCACCATCAATATCCCCCTGGCCCCTTATACCACCGACCAGGGGATTCTCCTGGTGCTGGAAGAGCTGATCCTCCCCCTCCTGGAGGAGTTTAAGCCGGAGCTGGTGGTAAACTCCGCCGGGCAGGATAACCACTACACCGATCCCCTGGCCAGCATGCGCTTTACGGCTACCGGCTATGCCCAGTTGAACCGGAAGCTGGCTCCCCACATTGCCGTCCTGGAGGGGGGTTACTCCGTGGAGACTGCCCTTCCCTACGTCAACCTGGCCTTGATCCTGGCCATGGCCGGAATCGAGCATGACAACCTGCGGGAACCCGACTACGATCCCGCAGCCTTCAAGGAAGATCCCGGCAACCTGGCCCGCTTGAAACGGATGGCGGCGCTGCAGCGGGAGAATTTCCGGCGGCGGGAAGAAGAGCGGGAAGCGGTGCGGAAGAGCGGCCAGGATTTTTATACCGCCACCCGCCGGATCTACTACGATACGGACAACATCCACGAATTCCAGCAGGTCCGGCAGCGCCTCTGCCCCCGCTGCTGCTCCTACCGGGTCATCGCTTCGGCGGCGGCCCATGCCTATGGGCGGCAGACCCGCGTCCTTTGCTTCAGCATCCCCCTGGCCTGCTGCTCCGCCTGCCGCGACGAAGCCCGGGAGGCTTATATCCGCTCCCGGGAGGAGGGAGGCGCCGGCTTCGATTACCTCTACCTGCAGGATCGCCCCGCCGACGAGTACCGGCGCTTCCATTGCCAAAGGGAGCAGGAAGTGACCATCGTCTAAGCCGGGGTTAAGGGGCGCCGTGGCCCCCCTTTGGGAAGAGGCGCCCTGGACCGATGGGGGTCCGGAAGGAGCCGGTTGGCCGTTCCAGCCCATTTGGCGGGCGGCAGGGAAAGCATTTTCCTCGCCCGTGCCTTTCCGAAAAAGGAGTTTGCTTCTCCCGGCCAGGCAAAGGTGAATTTCCCTTTCCTACCTTATGAGCTAGGGAGAGAAGAGATCTGCTTTGCTTCTCCCAGGAGGGCAAGGGCCGGCTTCCGCCCTTTACTTCTCAGCCCTTGGCTTTGAAGAT
>LFRQ01000122.1 GCA_001512835.1 Clostridia bacterium DTU022 | reverse complement strand
TCCTATTACTTGATTAATGAATTTTTCGCAGTTTTGTAGTAGAATAGTATTCACAAGAGACACTCCTTTTGGTGAATTTGGTTTTAGTAGACTTTAATTTTACCAAAAAGAGTGGTCTCTTGTTTATTTTTTTCCTACAACAATTTTACACTATGGGTTCAAAAAACTTTTTTGAATGTGAAGGTAATAACGACTTTTATGGCGAATATTCCAATAGCTTCAAAAAGGGGCGAAAAAGCATTCCTGCTGTTCTCAAGGAGCGGCCCCCGTGTTATAATAGTCGGGGATTTTTTCTTTTCCCCGCGAAAGAATGGCGTAGAATGGAAGGAGAAAAATGAGCAGCGATTGCATTTTCTGCAAGATTGCCGGCGGGCAGCTGGAGACGGAATTGGTCTATGAAGATTCGGAGATTGTGGCCTTCAAGGATATCAATCCGCAAGCTCCCGTGCATCTTCTGATTATACCGCGCCGGCATGTACCGTCGCTCTTGGATTTGCAGGAGGATGATGCCGATCTGGCCGGCCGCCTCCTCCTGACGGCCAACCGCCTGGCCCGTACTTTTAAAATCGACCAGTCGGGCTACCGGGTGTTGACGAACTGTGGGAAAGACGCCGGACAGGCAGTATCCCACCTCCACCTCCACCTGCTGGGGGGAAGACCTTTGCTGCAAACCATGGGCTAGGCCTGCCTTTCAGGTCCCCGCCTGCCGGTTTGCGTGAGAGGGGGGAAGATTTGTGGCAGAAGTTAAAGTTGGGAAAAATGAAACACTGGACAAAGCACTGAAAAGATTTAAAAAGCAGTGTGCCCGGGCCGGGGTGCTCTCGGAAGTTCGCCGCCGGGAGCATTATGAAAAACCCAGCGTTCGCCGGAAGAAGAAGGCGGAAGCGGCGCGCAAGCGGCGCTATTCCTAAGGAGGCGTGGCCATGTCCCTGGAAGAGAAGTTATGGCGGGATCAGCAGAAGGCTACCAAGGCCAGGGACCGCTTCCGCTTGACGGTAATCCGGATGCTGCGGGCGGAGCTGAAGAATGCCGCCATTGCCAAAAAAGCCCCCCTGGATGAAGCGGAAGAGCTGGCGGTTTTAAACCGAGAGTTCAAAAGAAGGCAGGAATCCCTGGCCGATTACCGGAGAGCCGGCCGGCCCGAACTGGTGGAACAGCTGGAGCAGGAGATGGCCCTGATCAAGAGCTACCTGCCGGAGCAGCTGACGGAGGAAGAGCTGGCGGAGATGGTCCGCCAGGCGATCCAGGAAAGCGGGGCCGCCTCGATGAAAGACCTGGGCAAGGTGATGCGCCTGCTCATGCCCCGGGTGAAGGGGAGGGCCGACGGAAACAGGGTCCGGCAGGCGGTAGAAGAACAGATTAGTCAGCTATAAACCCGGCCTTAAAAAAGCCGGGTTTTTGTTGGGCTTCTCCCCCCTGTTCCGGAAACCTGCCGCCGGCCGGCGGCGCTGCGATAGATAAGAGGAGGTTCTTGTTTTTTCATGGAGCGATTGTCTGCTTGGAGCGATTTCTCCCTGGTTCCCCCGGAGGAGAGCGACCTGTTGATTATGGGAGTCCCCTTTGACGGGGGGGTTAGCGCCTCCCGCGGAGCCGCTGCCGCCCCGGACAAGCTGCGGGAACTCTCCAACTACCTTTCCGCCTTTTCCGAGACGGGAGTGGACCTGCGCCGGCTGAAGATTGCCGACCTGGGCAACATACCGGTAAACCTCAACTGGGAGCACTACTTTCAGGAGGTTAGGGAGCGGGCCCGGGAGCTTTGCCTCCAGGAGAAGTTTGCCCTGTTCCTGGGCGGCGATCATTCTGTTACCATTCCCCTGCTGCAGGCCTTTTCCCGCTGCCACTGGGAGGCGCCCATCGGCGTGGTGCAGCTGGATGCCCACTGCGACCTGATGGCGGAGTATGACGGCCACCCCTGGTCCCACGCCTGCACCGCCCGGCGCAGCCTGGAGCTGCCCAACTTGGACGCGGAGCGCCTGGTCCTGGTGGGGATCCGGACTTTTGAGCCCGAGGAGCGGGAATACCTGGATTCTGCTCCGGGGCTCCAGCTCATCGGGGCCCGGGAGATCTACCGGCAGGGGATCGACGCCGCCCTGGCCAGGATTGTCCGGGCTCTGGAAGGCGCCGCCGCCGTCTACATCTCCCTGGACATCGACGTGCTGGACCCGGCTTTTGCCCCGGGCACCGGCACCCCCGAGGCCGGCGGCTTAAGCTCCAGGGAAGCCATGGAGCTGGTCCGGGGCTTGATCGGCGCTCTCCCCGTCCGGGCCATGGACATCACGGAGATATCCCCTCCCCTGGATTGCTCCGGCATCACCTGCTTCGCCGCTCTGAAGATAATTGCCGAAGTCTTCGGAGCCCTGGTGGAGAAGAGGGAGAGCCCTTCCGGGAAGGAGAGCGGCGGCGGGCGCTAGTCTTGTCAACGGCATACTGGAAAGATTTCCGGCAGCAGCCCCGGTGAACCGGGGCTGCTTTTCTTTGCAGTAGTAATTCCCCGGGGGGGCGCATAAATTTTAGTGGAGGGAGGGGTAAAAACTTGTCGGCGAAAAGGACTAGGAACAGCTTTAAAAAGATCATTTCCGATCTGTTCGAGCTGCCCAAGGAACTGGTCCTGGATCTGCCGCGGATGACCATGGTAGGCAATGTGCAGTTCTACCTGGAGAATCACCGGGGCGTCATTGCTTATGACCAGGAGCGGGTCCGGATCGGGGTCAGCAACGGGGAGTTGATCATCCGGGGCCGGGAGCTCCAGATTGACAACCTGCTGGCGGAAGAGCTGCATATCCAGGGCATTATCGAGGGGCTGGACTACGAAGTATAGGGGGAGGGGCCGGTGTTTATAATAAAGTGGTGGCGCTTCCTGCAGGGGTACCTGGTGGTCACGGTGCGGGGCCGGGGGGTGGAGAGGCTGCTCAACCTGGCCATAACCAGGGGAGTTCAGTTTGCCGACTTGAAGAAGAGCAGGGACCAGGCCCGGTTCAGTATCGCCCTGAAGCAATTCCGGATGCTGCGCCCCCTGGTGAGAGCCTCCCGCTGCCGCTTGCATATTGAGCGCAAGGTAGGCTTTCCTTTTTTAATGTACAGGTTGCGCCGCCGGCGGGGACTGGCCCTGGGCGCCGTCTTTTTCTGCCTCGTCCTCTACCTGGCCACCTCCTTTGTCTGGTTTGTCAGGGTAACGGGGGTAAACCGCCTGAGCCAGGGCGAGATCCTGAAGCTGGCGGAAGAGCTGGACCTGCGGCCGGGCGTCTGGAAGCGCCGGCTTAATCTCCCGGAACTGGAAGAGGAGATGGTCCGGCGCCACCGCGGGATCGCCTGGGCGGGGCTGCGGGTAAAAGGGATAGTGCTGGAGATCGAGATCGTGGAGCATATCCCCCCCGTGGAGCAGGACCCGGCCCCGGCGGACCTGGTGGCTGCCAAGGACGGGTTAATCCAGCGGGTGGTGGTGGTGGAGGGAGAAGCGGTGGTCTCCGCGGGGGATACCGTTTCCCAGGGGGACCTCCTGATCCGGGGAGAAAAGCCCCTAGCTTTTCCCGAGGAGGGAGAGGAGCCGCCGCTGAAGGAGAAGGTGCGGGCCCGGGGGGAGGTATGGGCCCGGGTCTGGTATGAATCCCGGGTGCCCGTGGAAGAGAAGATCCGCCGGCTGGTGCCCGGCGAGGAGAGCCGGCAGAGCTTCTTCCTGGTCTGGAAGGGGCGCCGCCTCCGCCTCTGGGGTCCCAAGGAGGATCCTTATCCCCATTCCCGGGAGGAGCTGCGCCAGTGGACCTGGAAATGGAGGAATCTAACCCTCCCTGTCGAATTTACTAAGATAACTTACCGGGAAATGAAGTTGGAGGAACAAATTTTTTCTCCCGGCGAGGCCTTGGAAAGGGCCCGCCGCTTGGGAAAGGAGCAGGTGCTGAAACAGATCCCGGCAGGGGTGGCCCCGGAGCAGATTTTCGTGGAAGAAGAGCGGGAAGGCGGGCAGTTGTGGCTGCGCACTGTGGCCGAGACCGTGGAAAACATAGCCCAAGTTAAACTGCACCGGCGGCAAAGATGACAGGGAGGTTGTTTATTTATTGTCCGAAAAGCTTAGCAGCCGCAGCGTCTGGCTGGAAAGCAGCGAGGAGTCCGTTCAGCTGTTGGGGAAATACGATCAGCATTTTAACCTGGTAGAGGAGCTTTTTGACGTCAAGATTATCCCGCGGGGCAATGAGATCATCATTGAAGGCCCGGACCAGGAGGTGGAACCGGTCCGCTTTCTTTTCGAGGAGCTTTTGCAGCAGATCCGGAAGGGCAGTCACCTGACTACGGGAGAGTTTGAATATGCCCTCAAGCTGGCCCGGAACGGAGAGGGGGAGCGCATTCGGGAACTGCTCAGCGACCTGGTCCTGGTTACCTACCGGGGGAAGCAGATCCGGCCCAAGACTGTGGGGCAGAAGGAGTACCTGGAAGCCATCCGGAACCATGACCTGGTTCTTGCCATCGGCCCCGCCGGGACGGGGAAGACCTACCTGGCTTTGGCCATGGCGGTGGAGGCCCTGCGGAAAAAGCAGGTTCAGCGCCTGATTCTGACCAGGCCGGCGGTGGAAGCCGGGGAGCACCTGGGTTTTCTCCCCGGAGATTTCCAGGAGAAGGTGGACCCGTACCTGCGGCCCATCTATGACGGGCTCTACGATCTTCTGGGGGCGGAAGTATTCCAAAAGTACCGGGAAAAGGGTATAATTGAGGTGGCTCCCCTGGCCTACATGCGAGGGCGAACTCTGGATGATTCTTTTGTGATCCTGGATGAGGGACAAAATGCTACCTCGGAGCAGATGAAGATGTTCCTCACCCGCCTGGGTTTCGGGTCCAAGGCCATTGTAACGGGGGATATCACCCAGATCGACCTGCCCCGGGGGCGCTACTCGGGCCTGGCGGAAGCGCCCCGGATCCTGGGAAAGATCAAGGAGATCGCCATCGTCTACCTGTCGGAGAAGGACGTGGTCAGGCATCCCCTGGTCCAGAAAATCATTCAAGCATACGAGGCCTATGATGCGGTCAGGGAGAATACGCGATGAAGGCTGAACGAGCATTTTGGAAAAAGATCCTGCCCTCTGCGGGTATGCGAAAAGAGGGGCGGCTGCACAGGATACTGTTGGCGGCTGCTATTTTTGTCCTGGTGTACCTGCTCCTGGTTCTGGTAACCATCCCCTCCAGGATTAACCTGGAGGTGGGGCGTCCCAGTCCGAAAACCATTTATGCTCCCCGGGATGTGGTGGATGAGCACGCCACGGAGATGCTGCGGCGGGCGGCGGAGGAGGCCGTTCCCGAGGTTTTCGACTACCAGCCCGAGGTGGCGGAGGAAGCTCTGGCCGCCGTCAAGGGCTTCTTCAAGGAATGCCTGGATTTGCAAGGAAACGCGGAGCTTCCCCAGGAGGAAAAAGTAAAAGCCCTCCGGGAGGAAGGCTCTTTCGAGGGGCTGGCGGACAGCGTTCTCCTCTCCCTGCTGACGGCGGATCCGGGAACGGTGCAGGAGCTCCAGAGGCGCCTGGAGGATACTCTGACCAAAAGTTTTGAAGAGGGGATCAAGGCCAACGAGTTGGAGGCCGCCTGGCAGGAGGTGAGCCAGGCTATTGCCCTCTTTCCCTACAGCGCCGATCTCAAGCGCATCTCGGAAAAACTGGTGGAGCCCCTGATCCGGCCCAACCTGATCCTCAATCAGGCCGCCACCCAGCAAAACCGGGAAAAGGCCCGGCAGGCGGTGGAGCCGGTGGTGCTCCTGAGGGGCACCCTGATCATCAGCGAGGGAGAGACGGTAACGGAGAAGCACCTGGCCCAGCTGGAGAGCCTGGGCCTGTTGAAGGGCGGGTCCACGGACTACCCGGCCTATATCGGGCTCTTCTTGTTCCTGCTGGTGGTTTTCGTCATGGTGGGAATATATCTCTCCATATTTGTCAAGAATGTTTTTAAGAATGCCGCCTTGATTCTGCTGCTGGGCATAGTGGTGCTGGTCACCTTGATCTTTGCCATCGCCGCCACTTATTTTTCGGGGTTCTTGATCCCGGTGTCCATCGGCGTCCTGCTCATCGCCGTGATGTTCGGCGCCCGGCTGGCCCTGATCATGAACGTGGTTTTCGCCTTGATGGTGGCGCTGGTTACCGGGGGCGACTTCGTCTATTTTGCCGTGGCCCTTTGCGGGGGGCTGGCGGCCATCTACGGGGTCTCCCGGGTCAGCCAGCGCGGCGACCTGGCCAAGGCGGGGCTGTACGTGGCGGGGGCCAACACGGCCACGATTATTGCCGTGCTTCTGATTTTTGGCAACCTGAGTGTCGATCACGGCTCCCTGGCCCAGATGGGGTACGGCCTGCTGGCTGGGATCGGCAACGGCATCTTCTCCTCGGTGGTGGCCATCGGCCTTTTGCCTTACCTGGAGAGCGGCTTCGGGATCACCACGGCGATTACCCTCCTGGAGCTTTCCGATCCCAACCGCCCCCTGCTGCGGCAGCTGTTGACCAAGGCTCCGGGGACGTACTATCACAGCATCATGGTGGGCAACCTGGCTGAAGCCGCTGCGGAAGCGGTAGGCGCCGATCCCCTGTTGACCAGGGTGGCCGCCTACTACCACGATATTGGCAAAATGAAGCGTCCTTATTTCTTTATCGAAAACCAGCTTTCCGGGGAGAACCCCCACGATAAGATTACGCCCAACTTGAGCGCCCTGATCATCAGCGCCCATGTCAAGGACGGGGTGGAGTTGGGGCGGAAGTACCGGCTCCCGCCGGTGATCCTGGATATTATCAGCCAGCATCACGGCACCAGCTTAATCTCTTTCTTCTACCAGCAGGCCTTGGAAAACAACCAGAAGCGGGATACGGTGAGCATGGATCAGTTTCGCTACGAGGGACCGCTGCCCCAGACCAAGGAGGCGGCCATTATCATGCTGGCCGACGCCGTGGAGGCGGGGGTACGCTCCATGACCAAGCCTACCAGCAACCGGATCGAGGGCCTGATCCGCAAGGTGATCAAGGAGAAGCTGGCCGACGGGCAGATGGACGAATGCAACCTTACGTTAAAGGACCTGGACCAGATCGGCGACGCCTTTGTTTATATCATGTCGGGAATCTATCACTCCCGGATCGAATACCCGGAAAAGGACTTGCGAGCCGAGGTGGAAAGGAGTGCGGGGAGCCGATGAAAGTAATGATCACCACTTTGTGGGACAAACCGGCCCTCTCCCCGGAGCTGCCCGGCTGCCTGGAACGGATGGCCGGGCAGCTTCTTGCCGAGCACGGTTTGGAGAAGGGGGAGCTGGGGATCATTCTTGCCGACAACGCCCGCCTGCAGGAGTTGAACCGCACCTACCGCCGGCTGGACGCCCCCACGGACGTGCTCTCCTTCAGCATGCTGGAAGAAGGGGGAGGCCCGGCAGAGCCTACCGGGGAGGAAGAGCCCCTGCTGGGGGATATCTACATCTCCCTGGAGCAGGCCGCCCTCCAGGCGGAGGAGGCGGGGCATTCCCTGGAGCGGGAGGTCCTGATCCTGGCTATCCACGGCCTGCTGCATATCCTGGGTTTTGATCACGAGGATGAAGAGTCGGCCCGGGAGATGGAAGCGGAGGAGGCCCGGGTACTTAATATTTTTGGGAAGGATTGTTAATTTAATTTAATTATTTGGGGACAGGATTCTTCCTCTCCTTACCCAAATATCTTTAAGAACAGGCATTATAACCATTATTTATTACATTATTTGGAGGAGCGTGGACTGATTCGATGTGGTCGGAACAGATGGGGGAAAGCTGGCGTAGAAAAGGGCTGCTTTTAGTCGTCGCCCTCCTGGCCGTAAATACCGTTCTGCTGGGATGGGTTAGCTACATCCTCTACCAAAATTTCCCCTCGGCGGCCACCCGACTGGACTACAAGCAGGAGGCGGCCCTGGATCTGGCCGAGTACAACCGGCGACTGGCTGCGGAGCTGGGAGTCCTGGACAGCAAGACGGTGCAGGAGGCCCTGGCCGCTTTTAATTATGACGTGGAGATGGCGGCCAGCAGCGATGAACTTTCCCAGATCATCTTGAAAGACGGGCGGCGGATCCAGGAGATTATTTTGCGCGAGGCCAACGCCAAGCTCCTGGACCAGATTGTTGCCGTCATCAACCAGGATAAGAAGATCCGGGAGACAAAGGAAAGGACCCGCCTGACCATCAAGATTGGGGAGAGCCAGGTGACGGTGATTCCGGAACTCCTGGAGGCGGAAACGGTGGCCAGGATCAAGGAGCTTATTCCGGGCCAGGGGTTCGCGGGAGAGCAGTCCATCGAAATAGAAATTGTGGACGGGGTCAGCCGGGTGATGGTCCCCCTGGACCTGGAAGAACACCTCCAGGCACTCACTGAAGAGTTGGACAGCCTGCGGCTGCTGCATCACGAATTGAAAGTCTCCTCGGGAATGGAGCAGATGACCGGGCCGGGGATAATCGTCTCCATCTACGACGAGGAGGGAGCCACCACCAATACCTCCATTGTTCACGACGCCGATATCCGGGATGTTGTCAACGAGCTTTTTGGCTCCGGCGCCCAGGGGGTCAGCGTGGGAGGGCAGCGCCTGGTGGTAAATTCCTCCATTCGCTGCAGCGGCTCCCTGATCAAGGTTAATGACAAGCTGATTACCGTCAACCCGGTGGTAATCAAAGCCGTGGGCGATCCGGACCTGCTGGAAAGCGGGCTGGACATTATCAGCAACACCCTGGCCATCAGGCGGGGTATTCGCATGGAGATAACCAGGTCCGACAGCATTACCCTGCCGGCCTACACCCGTTCTGCCGGCTATTAAATCTCAATCCAGGTGAAGCAGATGACCGAGCATGCTCTCCTGGATCTGGCCCGGGCCGCCCGGGCCAGATCCTACGCACCGTATTCCGCTTTTCCCGTGGGAGCGGCGCTCCTGACGGAGGAAGGGGCCTTCTTTACCGGAGCCAACATGGAGAACGCCTCTTACGGGCTAACGGTATGCGCCGAGAGGGTGGCCCTCTGGACGGCGCTGAATTACGGCTACCGCAAATTCCAGGCCCTGGCCCTGGTGGCCGACGCTTCCCCGCCCGTTCTCCCCTGCGGTTCCTGCCGCCAGGTGCTCTGGGAGCTGGCCGGCAACCTGCTCATCATCGCCGGCAACCTGCAGGGAGAGGAGCGCCGCTTTCAACTGGCGGACCTGCTGCCGGAGCCCTTCGCTGCCGCCGGCCTTAAGCGCCCCGGTGGGGCGGGGGAGGAAGAAGGCTTGTGGCGGCTGCCGGTAAGCATGGCCCCCATCGGTTACGTGGAGAACAGCTTTCTGCATCCCGATGAGATCCCCGGGCGCTACAAGGATTCCCTTTCCCGGATCATTTTGCGGCCCGATTTGGAGGAGGGGCTCTACCGCCTGGAGGAAGAGGAGCGCATCATCGTCATCGGATACCTGCACCAGGCCCGGGGATATACTTTGAAGGAGGAGCGCCGCGGCCGCGGCAACGAGGTTTACGGTGTCTTTGCCTGCCGCTCGCCCCGGCGGCCCAACCCGGTTTCCCTCTCCGTGGCGGAACTGGTTCGGGTTGAGGGTTCCGTGCTGACGGTTCGGGGGCTGGACCTGATAAACGGGACCCCCGTCCTGGACATAAAAACGGTGATGCCCCGGGAGAACCCGTAAGCCTTTCGGCTTCTCCTCCCGGGTCCCGCCGGGACCGCCTGGCGCCGGCTTCATGAGTGGCGGTTTTTTTCATTGTTCTCCTGCCGGCTTTCCGGGGGCCTTTTCGATCAGGAATTTCGGGCAGAAGGGGGAAGGATGTTTGACGCTGCGTTCCGGCTTTGTGGCCCTGGTGGGACGCCCCAACGTGGGGAAGTCCACTCTGGTCAACAGCCTGGTGGGGACGAAAGTGGCCATTACCTCGGAGAAGCCCCAGACTACCCGCAACCGGATCCGGGGCATCCTGAACCGGGAAGACGCCCAGATAATCTTTATCGATACCCCGGGGCTGCACAAGCCGAAGCACAAGCTGGGTGCGTACATGACCCGGACGGCCCGGAGCACCTTCCAGGAGGTGGACCTGATCTGCTTCCTGGTGGAGGCCCAGCTCCCCCCGGGGCCCGGGGACCGTTTTATTGTGGAGCTGTTTCAAGGGGTCCGGACCCCGGTCTTCCTGGTCCTGAACAAGATTGATCTGGCCGATCCCGGGACCCTGGCGGAGCACCAAGACTTGTACCGCCGGCTGTACCCCTTTGATGCCGTTTATGCTCTTTCCGCCCTGGAGGGACGGCAGCTGGAGACTCTGGTGGAGGGGATCATCGCCCGGCTGCCCCAGGGCCCTCGCTACTACCCGCCGGAGATGTACACGGATCAGCCGGAACGCTTCATCGCGGCGGAAATTATCCGGGAGAAGATCATCCACCTTACCCGGGAGGAGATCCCTTTCTCCGTGGCCGTAGTGGTGGAGGAGATCGCCCCGCGGGAGGGAAAGGGGATTCTGGATATCCGTGCTGAAATATACGTGGAAAGGGAATCCCAGCAGGGGATTGTCATCGGGAAAGGGGGCGCCCTCTTAAAGGAGGTGGGCACCCTGGCCCGCAAGGAGCTGGAAGCCCTCTTCGGGCAGCAGGTCTACCTGGATCTCTGGGTTAAGGTGAAGCGCGACTGGCGCAACCGGGAGGGCTCCCTGCGCCAGCTTGGTTACGACTAGAAGGAGGAAGGACGCGGCTTGGAACGCCTCTACCGGACGGAAGCCCTGGTTTTGCGCCACCGGCCCCTGGGAGAAGCGGATCGCTTGGTAACCCTGCTGACCTGGGAGCGGGGCAAGCTCTGCGCCGTGGCCAGGGGGGCCCGGAAGACCAAAAGCAAGCTGGCGGCCGGGGTGGATCTTTTTACCCACGGCTATTTTATTTTGTACCGGGGGAAGACCTTCCCCACCATCACCGGCCAGGAGGTCAAGGAGCGTTTTCTGCACTTTCGCCAGGACCCGGACCTGTACCCCTACGGCCTCTACCTGGCGGAGCTGGCCGACCTGCTCCTGGAGGAAGAGCAGCCTGCTCCGGAGTGCTGCCGCCTGCTGGCCGCTGCCTGGCGCCTGCTGGGGGAGGGGGTAGACCGGGCTTTGCTTTCCCGGGCCTTCGAGTTAAAGCTGATGAGCGCTATCGGCTACCGTCCCCACCTGGAGGGCTGCTTGAGCTGTGGAGATCCCGAGGCCACCCTCTTCTCTCCCCGCCAGGGCGGTCTCCTATGCCCCTCCTGCTCCGGAGGCGAAGGGATGGGGCTGGAGAAGGGGACCTTGTCCCTGGCCCGCCACCTGCTGAACACCCCCCTGGAACAGATCAAGGCGGTCCGCTCCACCCGCCTTCAGAAGGCGGAGCTGGATCAGGCCTTTACCGCTTTTTTAAGCTGCCAGCTGGATATTAACCGGCTCAAGTCCCGCCCCATCCTCAAGTTCATGGAGGAAAAGCGGGAGGGATAAAAGAACGGCAAATCGTTAAAATATAGACAGGGGGTGAAGAACTTGTCCATTTCCCTGGAGGCCATCGATGAGATCAGGCAGCGCACCAATTGCAGCTACCTCAAGGCCAGGGAGGTCCTGGAACGAAGCAAGGGAGACGTGGTGGAAGCCCTGGTTTTACTGGAGAAGGAAGAGGAGAACCTGGCCGACCGCTGTGTCACCCAGGGGCGGCTGCTCTGGGAAGAGCTCCGGAATGCGGCCGGCTTTTTACATAAAACCAGGTTTAAGGTCAAGGTCAAGGAGAGCACCCTGCTGGAACTCCCCGTTACCGTGGGCGCCCTGGGGGCCGCCCTGTTCCCCAAGTTTGCCGCCCTGGGGCTGGCCGGGCTGCTCCTTTGCCGGGGAGAGGTGGAGATCGCAAAACCTCCGGAGGGGGAGGCGCGGCCCGGCGCCGGAGCCGATTAGTGGAGAACCCTGGCGGGACAGGCGTTGACAAGTCCCGCCTTTTGTTGCTAATATTATGAAGCAGGAGATAACTTGCCGCGATGATGGAGAGAAGTAGCCGGGCCGGTTCATTTCGGGCAGCGAGCCCGGGAGAGTGGGAGCCGGGCAGGGTGCGGCGAAAGGCACTCCGGAGTAATGGCCGGAAAAAGGGGGTCCCGGCAGGGGCCAAATAGGGTGGAACCGCGGGAGAGATTCTCGTCCCTATGTTGTCCGGGGGCGGGTTTTTTCATTATATTTGCGGGGAAGAGAGGGGAAAGCCATGGATCTGCAGCAGCTTATCCTGAAGTTGCAAGATTACTGGGCCTCCCGGGGATGCCTGATCTGGCAGCCTTACGATATCGAAAAAGGGGCGGGGACCATGAATCCGGCCACTTTTTTGCGGGCCCTGGGACCGGAGCCTTGGGCGGTTGCCTACGTGGAGCCTTCCCGCCGGCCCACCGACGGGCGCTACGGGGAAAACCCGAACCGGCTTTACCAGCACCTGCAGTATCAAGTGGTGATCAAGCCGGCCCCGGCGGAGATCCAGGACCTCTATCTGCAGAGCCTGGCGCACCTGGGCTTGAACTTGCAGGAGCACGACGTGCGTTTCGTGGAGGACAACTGGGAGTCCCCCACCCTGGGGGCCTGGGGCCTGGGCTGGGAAGTCTGGCTGGACGGGATGGAGATCACCCAGTTTACATATTTCCAGCAGGTGGGAGGCTTCGACGTAGAGCAGGTCTCCGTGGAGATTACCTACGGCCTGGAGCGGATCGCCATGCACCTCCAGGATTGCGACAACGTTTTTGATCTCAAGTGGCACGGGGAGATTAGCTACGGGGAGATCTTCCAGCGGGCGGAATGGGAGCATTCCCACTACAGCTTTGACTGCTCCGATCCCGCCTTGCTCTTCCAGCTCTTCTCCCTGTACGAGCAGGAGGCGGAAAGGCTGCTGCAGTTGAACCTGGTGCTCCCCGCTTACGACTATATCTTGAAATGCTCTCATACCTTCAATCTCCTGGAGGCCCGGGGAGCCATCAGCGTTACCGAGCGCACGGGATATATCGGGCGGGTTCGCAGCCTGGCCCGGGCCTGTGCCGGAAAATACCTGGCCCAAAGGGAGGAAGCAGGATACCCGCTGCTGAAGGAGGTGCCGGGAAATGAGCGCCAATAAAGACCTCTTGCTGGAGATCGGCTGCGAGGAGATTCCCTCCCGCTTTATATCCCCGGCCATCCGACAGTTGAAAGAGGGGGCCCGCCGCCTGCTGGAGGAGGCGCACCTGCAGTGGGGTTCCCTCCAGGCTTGGGGCACTCCGCGCCGCCTGGTTCTCCTGGTGAGCGGCCTGGCTGCCGCCCAGGCGGACCAGGTGCAGCGGATCAAGGGGCCGCCCCGGGACCGGGCTTTCGACAGCCAGGGCCGGCCTACGGCGGCGCTTCTGGGTTTTGCCCGCAGCCATAACGTGGCTCCGGAATCCCTGGAGGAGGAGACCATCAAGGGCGCCCGCTACATGGTCCTGGTGAAAAAGGTCCGGGGACTCCCCACGGAGGAAGTTCTGCCGGAGCTCCTTGCTGAGCTCCTCCGGCAGCTTCACTTCCCCAAGCCCATGTACTGGTGGAAAAAAGAGGTTCGCTTCGCCAGGCCCATTCGCTGGCTCCTGGCTTTGTACGGAGACCGGGTGGTGCCGCTGACTTATGCCGGGATCACGGCAGGACGGGAAACCTGGGGGCATCGCTTCCTGAACCCGGGACCGTGGCCGGTGGAGAACCCGGCCCACTATTTCGCCCGCCTGGTGGAGAGCGGCGTGGTCCTGGACCAGGAGCGCCGCCGGCAGCTGATCCGCCAGCAGGTGGAGGAGGCGGCCCGCTCCTGCGGCGGCCGGGCCCTGGTGGAGGAGGCTCTACTGGATGAAGTGAGCTGCCTGGTGGAGTACCCGGTGGCGGTAACGGGCAGCATGGCCCCGGAGTTCCTGGACCTGCCCCGGGAGGTTTTGATCACCACCATGCAGGTTCACCAGCGCTATTTCCCCGTGGAAGACAGCGCCGGCGGGGAGCTGCTCCCCTACTTTGTCGGGATAAGCAACAACCGCTACCACGAGAATATCAAGCGGGGCTATGAAAAAGTGCTCCAGGCCCGGCTTTCCGACGCCCGCTTCTTCTACGACGAGGACCGCAAGAAGCCCCTGGAGAGCTACGTGGAGCAGCTAAANNCTGGGGCTGAACCCCGGGGAGGCGAAGGCCGCAGTCCGGGCGGCCCATCTCTGCAAGGCGGACCTGGTTACCCACATGGTCAAGGAGTTTCCCGAACTGCAGGGAGTAATGGGCCGGGAATACGCCCGCCACAGCGGCGAAGAGGAAGGGGTGGCCCAGGGGATTTACGAGCACTATCTGCCCCGCTGGAGCGGGGACCGGCTTCCGGAGACCACCCCGGGGCGGCTGGTTTCCCTGGCCGACCGGCTGGATACCCTGGCGGGCTGTTTTGCCGTGGGCCTGATTCCCACCGGCTCCCAGGACCCCTATGCCCTGCGCCGCCTGGCTTACGGGGCGGTGGCCATTTTGCTGGAGGGAGGGCTCCGGCTCCATCCGGAGCAGTTGGTGCGCTGGGCCCTGGAGGGGTTGAAAGGTGCGGTTTCCCCCTCCCCGGAGGAGGAAGAGCGGGTGGCCGGGGAAGTCTTCTCCTTTTTGCAGCAGCGCCTGCGCTTTATTTTCCAGGAGAAGGGGCTTTCTTCCAGCGTCACCGAGGCGGTCCTGGGCAGCTCCTATGAGACGGTGGGAGAGCTGTACCGCCGGGCGGTAAAGCTGCAGGAGTTGACGGGCACCCTCCTCTTGGAGGAGATTATAACCGCGTACAACCGGGTGGCCAACCTTTCCCGGAAGGCTCCCGGCGGCCCGGTGGAGGAGGGAGTCTTCGAAGCGGAGGCGGAAGCGCTGCTTTTCCGCAGTGTTGCCGAAGTGGAGGAGAAGCTCCGAGAAAGCAAGGAGGCGGGGGATTACGATTCCTGCCTGCGCCTCCTGCAAGGGCTGAAACAGCCCGTGGACTTGTTCTTTGACCAGGTCCTGGTTATGGCGGAAGATCTCCGGCTTCGGGAAAACCGGCTCAACCTGCTGTACAAGGCCCGGAAACTTTTTGAGCAGATCGCCGACTTTTCCAAAATACCGCCCACAAAAGAGACATAATAATAAGAACAGATGCAAATCAATGGTGTACCCAAAAGAGCAGTGGAAGAAGCAGCCGACAAAACAATATAGTCATAAAGGAGGATGACGCGATTGAGTACTCAAAAGATGGTTTACTTGTTTGAGCAGGGCAGCGCCGAGATGAAGAGCCTGCTGGGGAGCAAGGGAGCCAACCTGGCCGAGATGTCCCGGATTGGGCTGCCCGTACCGCCGGGTTTTGTGATTACCACGGAAGCCTGCAATCGCTATTACGAGGAAAACCGCCAGATCTGGCCGGAACTGGAGCAGGAGGTGCGGCAGTGCCTGGAGGTCCTGGAGAGCACCACGGGACGCCGCTTCGGAGGGGAGAACCCTCTGCTGCTCTCCGTGCGCTCCGGGGCGGTGATCTCCATGCCCGGCATGATGGACACGGTATTAAACCTGGGTCTCAACAGGGAGACCATGGAAGCGCTGGCCCGGGAGAGCGGCAACCGCCGCTTCGCCCTGGACTGCTACCGCCGCTTTATCCAGATGTTTGGCGACGTGGTGCTGAAAATAGATCGCAATCTTTTTGAGAAGGTTCTGGAGGACAAAAAAGAGGCTCGCAACCTGAGCAGCGATGCCGAGTTGAGCGAAGAGGACCTGGAATCCATCGTTGCCTCCTTCCTGGAAATCGTGCGCCGGGAAGCCGGCCGGGAGTTTCCCACGGAGCCCTGGGAGCAGCTTCTGCTGGCGATAAAGGCGGTATTCGATTCCTGGCACAACCCCCGGGCGCAAGTGTACCGCCAGGCCAACCGCATTCCCGATCACCTGGGGACCGGAGTCAACGTGCAGGTCATGGTCTTCGGCAACCTGGGGGACGACAGCTGCACCGGAGTGGCCTTTACCCGCAACCCCTCCACGGGGGAAGGGAAGATTTATGGGGAGTACTTAATGAATGCCCAGGGCGAGGACGTGGTCTCCGGGGCGCGGACTCCCCGCCCCATCGCTGAATTAAAGGAAGAGATGCCGGCCATCTACGAGCAGTTTGTTTCCGTGTGCCGGACCCTGGAGAGCCACTACCGCGAGATGCAGGATATCGAGTTTACCGTGGAAAAAGGGAAGCTGTATATCCTGCAGACCCGCACCGGCAAGCGCACTGCTCCTGCGGCGGTAAAGATTGCCGTGGACATGGTCCGGGAAGGTTTAATCAGCCGGGAAGAGGCGCTCCAGCGGGTGGACCCCGGCCAACTGCAGCAGCTGCTGCACCGCCGGGTGGATCCCGAGGCCAAGCTGGACGTTATCGCCCGGGGGCTGCCCGCTTCTCCGGGAGCCGCTTCGGGCCGCCTGGTTTTCAATGCCGACCGGGCCCAGGCCCTGGCCGAGGAAGGTGAAAAGGTGCTCCTTGTCAGCACCGAGACCACTCCCGACGATATTCACGGCATCCTGGCCGCCCAGGGGGTGCTCACCAGCCGGGGCGGGATGACCAGCCACGCCGCTGTGGTGGCCCGGGGCATGGGCAAGCCCTGTGTTTGCGGCTGTGAAGAGCTTAAGATCAACCTGGAGGAAGGCTACTTCCGGGTTGGGGAAGAGGTGTTCAGGGAAGGCGATCTGCTTACCATAGACGGGGCTACGGGGCAGGTTATCCGGGGCCAGGTCCCCTTGATCGAGCCCCAGCTTACACCCGAGTTTAAGGAGTTGCTGGGCTGGGCGGACCAGGTGCGGCGCCTGGCCGTTCGGGCCAACGCCGACAACCCGGAAGACGCCCGCATCGCCCTGGAGATGGGCGCCCAGGGCATCGGCCTCTGCCGGACGGAGCATATGTTCATGGCTCCGGATCGGGTGCCCGTGGTTCAGAAGATGATTCTCGCCTCCACCCTGGAGGAGCGGGAGCGGCAGCTGGAGCAGCTGCTGCCCATGCAGAAGGAGGACTTCAAAGGGATCTTCCGGGCCATGGCCGGTTATCCCGTAACTATCCGGCTCCTGGATCCCCCCCTGCACGAATTCCTCCCGGACCGGGACGAGGTGCTTCTGAAGGTCCACCGCCTGCGCCAGCAGGGAGCGGCAACCCCGGAATTGAAGGAGCAGGAGCAGCTCCTGCAGCAGATCAATAACCTGGCGGAATTCAACCCCATGCTGGGTCAGCGGGGCTGCCGGCTGGGCCTGGCCTACCCGGAGATCTACCGGATGCAGGTGAAAGCCATCTTCCTGGCCGCTCTGGAACTGATCGAGGAGGGGATGAAGCCCGAGGAGATTAAGCCGGAGATCATGATCCCCCTGGTGGGCCACCGGGAGGAGTTGGCCCGGATGAGGAAGCTGGTAGAGGAAACCGCCGCCGAAGTGCTGGGCTCCCGGGAGAAGGAGCTGCCCTACCTGGTGGGGACCATGATCGAGCTGCCGCGGGCCTGCCTGGTGGCCGATCAGCTGGCCGAAGTAGCCGATTTCTTCTCCTTCGGGACCAACGACCTGACCCAGACGACCCTGGGGTACAGCCGGGACGACGCCGAGGCCAAGTTCCTCCCCTTCTACCTGCGCGAGGGCATCCTGGCGGTTAACCCCTTCATGGAGATTGACCGCGAAGGCGTGGGGCAGCTGGTGGAGTTGGCGGCTCAGAAAAGCCGCAAACGCAAGGCGGAAATTAAACTGGGCGTCTGCGGCGAACACGGCGGGGATCCCCATTCCATAGCCTTCTTCAACGAGCTGGGGCTGGGCTACGTCAGTTGTTCCCCGTTCCGGGTGCCCATCGCCAGGCTGGCGGCGGCCCAGGCCGTCTTAAAATAAGCCGCTAAAAGCTAACGGCGCCGGCCGGCGCCGTTAGTTCTAATTGGAAACCTTGGACCAGATCTTTTGCCACAGGTTGGAGATGGAGTCTCCGATGCTCCGCCATAGGGAGGCGAAAAAGCCGAGCTTCTCCACGGAGTCCCCGGCCAGGAGCTCCATCTCCGCCAGGGTTTCCCCTTCCAGTTTTACCTGAACGCTTCCCAGAGGCGTTCCTTTTTCTACGGGGGCTTTTACGCTGTCGGGCAGGGAGAAGACCTGCTCCAGCCGGTTTTCGTTCACGTGGCGGGGGATTACCAGCCGGATAGGAGCCTTGGCCGTTGCCGGCAGCTCCCGCCGGCGGCCGCGGGTTACGGGAACGGTGGTTACCGTTTCTCCCGCCTCCGCCAGGACGACAAACTGGAAGTTCCGGAAGCCGTAGTTTAAGAGCACTCTGCTGTCCTCTCCTCTTTCTTCGTTGCCGGGCGTGTTCATGACCACGCTGATCAGCCGCATCCCGTCCTGTTTGCTGGTCGCCGCCAGGCAGTAGCCGGCTTCCGGGGTGCTCCCGGTTTTAATCCCGTCGGCCCCGGGGAAGTTCCCCAGCAGGGGATTGCGGTTGAACTGCCGAATATCGTTGAAAGTGAACTCCCTCTCGGACTGGAAGCGGGCCGCTTCCGGCTGGGTCTTAATAAAATAGGCGGCCAGGCGGGCCACATCCAGGGGACTCATGTAGTGGTCGTCGTCGTGGAGGCCGTGGCTGTTGACAAAATGGGTATTCTCCAGGCCCAGTTCCTTTGCCCGCCGGTTCATCTGCTCCACAAAGGCGGCCTCGGAACCGTACAGGTACTCGGCTATGGCGACGCAGGCGTCATTGGCGGAGACGATGCAAATGCCCCGGATCAAATCCCGGAAGGTGGCCTGCTGGCCGATATTTAAAAACATGGTGGAGCCTCCCGTTTCCCAGGCTTTCTGGCTGGCGGTAATGGGGGTGTCCCAGTCCACCGCTCCCCGTTCCATTTCTTCCATGGCGATCAGCAGGGTCATAATCTTGGTCAGGCTGGCCGGGGGCATCGGTTTTTCAGCGTCGGGCCCCGCGTAAAGGAGGGTCCCCGTTTCCGCTTCGATGAGCACGGCGGCGTCGGTGTGCAGGTCCAGCACCTCCCGGGAAGCGGCGGAGACGGGGAGGAGGGAAGCGGCCAGGAACAATACTAAAACGACAGCTCCACAAATACGCTTATATAGATTCAAACTTGACAACCTCCCACTTTTTTTATGTAAATCGCTTTTGAAAGGAGGATCCGGATGCTGGTTATCGCTCTGAACGGAAGTCCCAAAAAGGATGGCAATACCGCCCATCTTTTGGAGTTGGCCCTGGAGACAGCCGGGGAAGAGGGAGCGGAGACCGAGCTAATTCACGTTCAAGAAGTCCTCGCCACCCAAAAATTTCCCTACTGCCGCGCCTGCGCCTCTCCCTGCCCGGCAGCTTGCTACCGGGGCACCGCCCTGGAGCAGGCTTACCAGCGGCTGCGGGTTGCCGATGCCCTGATCCTGGGCAGCCCCGTCTACTTCGGTACCGTCTCGGCGCAGATGAAGGGGTTTTGGGACAAAAGCCGCCGCCTGCGCAGCGAGAAGGCCCTTCTCAACACCGTGGGGGCCGCAGTGAGCAGCGGTGCCGCCCGCTTCGGCGGCCAGGAGACCACCCTGAAAGCCCTTTACGACATGCTCCTGGTCCAGGGGATGATCCTGGTGGGGGACGGGCATCACACCGCCGATGCCGGGCATCACGGCGCCTGCGCCCAGCAGCCCTCCTGCTCCGACAGCTATGCCCGGGAGCGGGTCAAGATTCTGACCCGGCGGGTAGTGGAGGTGGCCCGGGCCACGGCTGTGCTACGTAATTCGACGGGGGCGAAAGATCATCCTTTAAGAAAATAATGCCTAGCCCGGTAAGAAAATAATGCCTGGCCCGGGGGAAATACATAGAAAATCCATGGAAAAGAGAAGGGAAGTTCGGGGAAATGGACAGGTCAAGGATATTAAAAAAAGAGGAAATCAATTGTAAAATAAAATTAGGTCCAATAAACTGGAAAATAAAAAAGGAAAAAATATTTGCGCAGCGAAATATTAACCCAGTAAACCATTGAAGTAAGGAGTGATATCCTTGACCCAGCACTGCAATCAGGCTGATGCCATGGCCAATGTCCTGCCTCCCTGCCAGGCGGCTTGCCCTTTGCACCAGGGGGTCCGAGATTACCTGCTGGCCATCGCCACGGGAGATTTTGACCGGGCTTTAAGCATAATCAAGGAGAGCAACCCGCTGCCCTCCATCTGCGGAACCATCTGTGCCCATCACTGCGAGGATGAGTGCCGGCGCGGGGACGTGGACCAGGCTCTTTCCATTAGGGGATTGAAACGTTTTGCCGTGGAAAACGGCTCGGCTAAGGTGCCTCCTCCCGAGGGGGCCGGGAAGGGAGCCAAGGTGGCCGTTGTCGGCGGCGGTCCCAGCGGCCTTACCGCGGCCTACGACCTGGCCCGGGCAGGCTGTGCGGTAACAGTTTTTGACCGCGAGCCCTTCATGGGGGGTGCGGTGCGCCATTATATCCCCCTCTACCGGCTTCCCGATGAAACGGTGGAGCAGGATGTCCAGGAGATCGCCGCCCAGGGGGTGGAACTGCGACCCAACGTAGAGCTGGGGAAGGATATTACCATCGCCGATCTTAAGAAGCAAGGCTACAAGGCCATTCTGCTGGCCCTGGGGCTGCCCGTCAGCCGCGGCTTGAATCTTCCGGGGCTGGAAGGCGAGGGGGTCTATTACGCCCTCTCCTTCTTGAAGCAGGTAAAGCGGGAGAATTTCCGCTTTACTGGCGAGCCCACGGTCATCGTTATCGGCGGCGGCAACGTGGCCATGGACGTAGCCCGCTCTGCGGTGCGCTGCGGGGCGGGGCAGGTCAAGCTGGTCTGCCTGGAGTCCGCGCCGGAGATGCCCGCCTTTGAATGGGAGATCGAGGAGGCCAAGGAAGAAGGGGTGGAGATCAACTGCTCCTGGGGGCCCAATGCCATTCTCAGGGAGAACGGCAAGATCGTCGGCCTGGAGATTATTGAGTGCTGCCGCGTCTTTGATGATCAGGGGCGCTTCAACCCGACCATGAATCCGGAATGCAAAAAGGTGATCACTGGCGACCTGGTCATCTTCGCCATCGGGCAGGCCGGAGACGTGGAGGCCCTGCGTTCGGAGCTGGAGGTGGATGAACGGGGCCGCCTGGTATTCGACCCCAACAAGATGACCACCAGCCAGGAGGGGGTATTTGCCTGCGGCGAGGTGGTAACCGGGCCCGGCACGGCGGTGCAGGCCATGGCCAACGGACGCCTGGCCGCCCAGGCCATTCTCAGCTACCTGGAGGGGAAGGCTTTCGACCGGGCTTCCCTTGAGGAGCCCGTTCCCCTGGAGAAGCTGGATGCCGCCGTGGCGGAGAAGGTTAAAAAGGTTTCGCGCCACCCGCTGCCCATAATGGCTCCCGAGGAGCGGAAACAGCATTTTCAGCAGGCGGAGGCCGGTTTCGATACCGTTACCGCCATTTGCGAAGCGCGGCGCTGCCTGACCTGCTTTGCCGGGGCCATGCGCATTGACGATCTCTGCGCCAATTGCCTGACCTGCGTCCGGGTCTGCCCCTACGGAGTGCCGGTAATCAACGAGGAGGGCGTTGTCTCCATCCGCCAGGAGCAGTGCCAGGCGTGCGGGCTCTGCCTGGCCATCTGCCCGGCTTACGCCATCAAGTTCCGGGCTCCTTACGTGGAACAGGCGGCGGAGTCCATGGGGCCGGCGGTGCAAGAACTGCTGGGCCGGGCCGGCGACCAGCCCCGGATGCTGGCCGTTACCTGCGCTTATGGGGTCTTTGCCCAGCCGGAGCTGGCCCGCTACCGGGCTGAAAACCTGGCCGTGGTCCGCTATCCCTGCACCGCCAAGGTCGACTCCCTGCACCTGCTGAAGGCCGTGGAACAGGGGGTCGATGGGATTGTGGTCTTCGGATGCGGGGAGGGCGGAAAGTTCGAATGCCCCCACGGGGAGACGGGCTACTGGACCAGGAAGCGCGTGGAGCATGCCCGGAAGCTGCTGAAGGAACTGGGGCTGGAGGAAGACCGGGTTGCTTATGTGGAGTTTGAAGGAACGGACAGCGGCGCCTTTGAACGGGTAGTGGCGGAAGCGGCGGATAAGCTGAAGGCGCTGGGGGCTTCGCCCCTGCGCTAGGCCGAAGTCAAAAGGAGGGGCTGCCCGCTGCGAGAGGGCAGCCCCTTTTGGTTGAGCCGCTTGTTGGTATTAAAATGCTAATATTTGACAATAATAGCCCTTAGCCCCTGCCCGGCATAAATTAATTAGTGAACTAGAAGGAATCGCTGTTAAGGCGTAGAATATAATGTTAAATTGTGCGAATAGTTGATGATGAGAGGAGGCTTAATCCCTATAGATATTGGATAGCCATCTATAAGCGCCGTTATCCAGGGGTACCTCGTCTCTCGGGCTTTGGGACTGGGTTTTTTTATTATATTTATAGGGATCCGGCAGGTGACGGCTATGAAGCGCCCCATACCCGAAGAAGCGCTGGAGGAGATCAGGCGCCGCTGCGACCTGGTGGAACTGGTGGGGGAGTACCTGAAGCTGGAAAAAAGGGGTAAGAATTACGTAGGGCTCTGTCCTTTTCACCACGAAAAAACCCCTTCTTTTACCATCTCCCCGGAGAAGCAGCTTTTCCACTGTTTTGGCTGCGGGGCTTCAGGGAATATTTTCAGCTTTATCATGAAGCTGGAGGGACTTACCTTCCCCGAGGCCGCCTTGGCCCTGGCCCGGAAAACAGGGGTAGAGTTGCCCAAAGAGGAGAGCCCGTCGCCCGAGGATTCGCTAAAGGAGAAAATATACCGGGTCAATCAGATGGCGGCCCAATATTACCATTATTGCCTTACCCGCACGGAAGCGGGGAAAAAGGCCCGGGAGTACTTGCAGCGCCGGGGGATCACGTCAGAAAGCGTGAAGCTTTTCCAGCTGGGCTACGCCCCCCGGAGTTGGCAGGGACTGCTTAACTTTGCCGCCAAGAAGGGGGTGCCGGCGGAACTCCTGGCCATGGCCGGCCTGGTCACGGAGCGCCGGAGCGGCGGCTACTACGACCGCTTCCGGGGCCGGCTCATCTTTCCCGTCCATAACCTGGGCGGCCAAGTGGTGGGCTTCGGGGGAAGAATCCTGGAAGAGGGGTCCGCTTCCGAGCCCAAGTACCTGAACAGCCCGGAGACACCGGTTTTTGAAAAGGGGCAGGTTCTCTACGGCCTGCACCTGGCCAAGGAAGAGATCCGGCGCCGCCGGGCGGCGGTCGTGGTGGAAGGGTATACCGATGTAATCATCCCCTACCAGGCCGGGATAAAAAATGTGGTTGCCTCCCTGGGAACGGCCCTTACCACCATGCAGGGGCGCCTTCTCCGCACCCAGACCGATGTGGTGTTCATCGCCTACGATGCCGACAGCGCCGGGGAAGCGGCTACCTGGCGGGGATTAAAGATTCTGCAGGAGGCGGGCGTCTCGGTAAAAGTGGTCCAGCTTCCCCAGGGGAGCGACCCCGACAGCTTGGTCCGGGAGCAGGGAGAGAAAGCTTTCCGGGAGCTGCTGGAGCAGGCTCTCCCCTTGACCGACTACCAGCTGGAACAGTTGCAAGCCCGGTACAATCTTTCCGCGGAGGAGGGGCGCCGGGGCTTCCTGGCCGAGGTCCTCCCCCTGTTGGAGTCAATTGCCAACCTGGTGGAGCGGGACACGTACCTGAAAAAAACGGCGGAGCTTTTAAAAGTCAGCGAAGAGTCTCTGCGCGGCGAGCTAAAAAAATTTGTGCGCCGGGCGGGGCAAAAAAGAAGGGGATTTCATAATCTGTCGTTAAAAGATCAAACTAATAATATTAATCAATTAAAGGTAAAACCGGCAGAAAAAATACTTATCTCCCTGATGCTGCAGGGAGAAGGAATTGCCGCTATAGTGCAGAATCAATTAAGCCGGGATGACTTTGAAGATGAATCGGTGCGGAGGATTGTGGAGTTAATCTGGGAGCTGAGCAAATCCCGGCCGGTTACGGGAGAAGTAATTATAAATTACTTTTCCGAAGAATCGATACACGCCCTGATTACTTCAGCGGTGACCGAACCCAGCCTGCAGAACCTGCCGGCCGATAAAATGGAAAAAATGGCAAGAGATTGCATCCGCAAGATTAAGGCGGAGAAGGAGTCCCGGCGCCGGGCGGAGCTCCGGAAGCGGATCCGGGAGATGGAGCGGCAGGGCCTGGTTGAGCAGGCCAGGGAGCTGTTGAGGGAGCATCTGCAGGCTGAGATGGGAGAAAAATGAACTATACGTTCAGAGAGGAGGGTTGTAGATGGCAAAAGATATTGAAAAAATGGTTTCGCTGGAAGAAGTCCAACAGGAACTAATCAACCGTGCCCGTAAAAAAGGATCCATTACTTATAAAGAAATTATCGATGCTCTACAAGCTTTTGAACTATCGGCGGAATCCCTGGACAACTTTTACGATAAACTGATCCAGCTGGGTATCGAAATAATCGATGATTCCCTGGGTGAAAGCACGGTTGCTCCGGGAACCGATGATGAGTTCAAGGCCGTTGAGGCCGTGGAGGCCGCGGATGAGGACGACGACCTCAGCGTTCCCGAAGGGATCGCCATCAACGACCCTGTGCGCATGTACCTTAAGGAGATCGGGAAGATTCCCCTTTTGACGCCGGAAGAAGAGATCGAACTGGCTAAGGCCATTGAAAATAACAACGAAGAGGCCCGCCGGCGCCTGGCCGAGGCCAACCTGCGCCTGGTGGTCAGCATCGCCAAAAAGTATGTGGGCCGCGGCATGCTCTTCCTGGACCTGATCCAGGAGGGGAACCTGGGTCTAATCAAGGCGGTGGAGAAATTCGATTACCGGAAAGGCTACAAGTTCAGCACTTATGCCACCTGGTGGATCCGGCAGGCCATTACCCGGGCCATCGCCGACCAGGCCCGGACCATCCGCATCCCGGTGCACATGGTGGAGACCATCAACAAGCTAATCCGGGTCTCCCGGCAGCTGGTCCAGGAACTGGGTCGGGAGCCAACCCCCGAGGAGATTGCCCGGGAGATGAATATCAGCGAAGAACGGGTCCGGGAAATATTGAAGATTGCCCAGGAGCCGGTTTCCCTGGAGACCCCCATCGGCGAGGAAGACGACAGCCACCTGGGGGACTTCATCGAAGACCAGGAGGTTCAGGCTCCCGCAGAGGCGGCGGCCTTCGAACTGCTCAAGGAGCAGCTGGAGGATGTGCTGGATACCCTGACCCCTCGGGAAGAAAAGGTGTTGCGCCTCCGGTTCGGCCTGGACGACGGGCGTTCCCGCACCCTGGAGGAGGTAGGGCAGTACTTCGGGGTAACCCGGGAGCGGATCCGGCAGATTGAGGCCAAGGCCCTGCGGAAGCTGCGCCACCCCATGCGCAGCAAGCGGCTGAAGGATTACCTGGAGTAGAGCCGACGCCCCTTGACTAAAATCCGGCCTTTGGGTATAATACACTTGTCTGAGAGGTTCCTCAGTAGCTCAATGGCAGAGCGGCCGGCTGTTAACCGGTAGGTTGCAGGTTCGAGTCCTGCCTGGGGAGCCAATTTATTTGAAAAGAAAATGATCGGAGGATCTCTCTCCGATCATTTTTCTGTTTAAAGGGGGCCACTATATTTAGGTAACACCTGTGCTAGCCGATTACGGACTGCAGCTTCATGGCCAGGGACATATCGCCTTTTACCTTCAGCTTGCCGGCCATGAAAGCGGAAGTGGCGTTGAGTTTCCCTTCCATCAAGTCGACAAAATCGTTATCGGCCATCAGGATGGTGACGTTGGGGTTGTCGCCGGCGCCTTCCACCAGCTCCACGTTCCCGTCCGTCACCTTCAGCTGGAAGGTGCCTCCGTTGTCGCCGGAGAGCTCAAA
>LFRQ01000045.1 GCA_001512835.1 Clostridia bacterium DTU022 | reverse complement strand
TCCTCAACATGCGGTCAACCTCCGACTCCAGTACCTCCACCCTCCTGGTCTCTTCCTCCAGGGCAGCCTGCCTCTGGGCCAGTTCTTCCAGGGCTTGCTCCTCTCTACTCTGGTGGTAGTGAAGAACCTGTTCCAGACGAAACTTGTAGGCCATTTTTCTCCCTCCCGGGGTTTATTGCACCAACCCCGCCAATTGATCCATGGTCTCCTCCCAGCGGAAACTTTGCTCCAGTCCCTGCCGGAGAAAATCCAGGATCTCTTCTCTCTTTTCTATGGCCCGGTCGATCTCCGGGCGCGTGCCGGGCTTATAAGCCCCAATATTGATTAGATCTTCCACCTGCTGGTAGGTGGCCAGCAAGGTTTTCACCTCAGCGGCCCTCTCCATGTGTTCCGGATCGGCCAGAGCGGGCATAAGGCGGCTGGTGCTCCTGAGAATATCTATGGCCGGGTAATGGTTCCGGGCGGCAATATTGCGATCCAGGATAATATGCCCGTCCAGGATTCCCCTGACCGCGTCGGTAATCGGTTCGGTAAAATCGTCCCCGTCCACCAGCACCGTGTAGAAACCGGTGATGCTGCCCCGGGGCGACGTCCCCGTTCGCTCCAGGAAGCGCGGCAGCAAGGCAAAGACCGACGGGGTGTAACCCCTCGCCGTCGGCGGCTCCCCTACCGCCAGCCCGATCTCCCGCTGGGCCATGCAAAAGCGAGTTACTGAATCCATGACAAAGACCACGTTGGCCCCCTGGTCCCGGAAATATTCGGCTATGGTAACCGCCACCAGGCCGCCCCGGATTCTCTCCAGGGGAGAGCGGTCCGAGGTAGAGGCCACCACCACGGAGCGTTTCAGCCCTTCCGGGCCCAGGTTGTTGCGCAGAAAATCTCCTATTTCCCGCCCCCTTTCTCCAATTAGAGCGATTACATTGACATCGGCTTCGCTGCGCCGGGCAATCATTCCCAGCAGGGAGCTTTTGCCCACGCCGCTGCCGGAGAAAATGCCGATGCGCTGCCCCTGACCGATGGTCAGCAAGCCGTCGATGGCTTTAATTCCGGTAACCAGGACCTGGTCGATGGGCTTGCGGCTGAGGGGGTTGGGGGGGTTGTTGTCCACCAGGTACTCCTCCCCTTCCCCCGGCAGCAGGGGCGGCTCCCCGCTGTCCAGCAGGCGCCCCATCCCGTCCAGCACCTTGCCCAGCAGCTTCTCCCCAACCCTGACGGTAAAGGCGCTGCCCGTGGGGAAAACCGGGCAGCCCGGCGAGATCCCCTTCAAATGCCCCAGGGGCATCAGCAAAGAATATTGATCCCGGAAGCCCACCACCTCGGCGCTGATCATCGACCCGGAAGTTGTCTTGATCTGGCAGATCTCGCCGATGAAGGAGCGGATCCCGCTAACCTCCATTACCAGGCCCACCACCTGGCGAACCCGGCCCGACAGCCGGCCGCCGCGGTAGGCCGCCAGGGAGGAAAGGTATTTGTTCCCATCCACGGGAGCGCTAGTGCTTTCCATAAGCAGGGCTCCCCTCCTGGAGGTTTTTGCTTATCTCCTTGCGGGCTATCTCCAGCAAGGCTTCCTGCAGCCGCTTCTTCTCCTCATCCAGAAGGAACTCCACGGTGCTGCTTTCCGACTCCACCCGACAGCTGCCCCGGGGCATCTCCTCTTGAGGGATCAACTCCACCTGCTGGAATTGCTTCAGGCCTTCCAACTCCTCCCGGCAGCGGAGGCAGGCGGGGAGATCCTCCGGGTTTAGGTAAACCTTAATCGTATCTCCTTCCGGCAAGCTGTTGATGGCCTCCTTCACGATGGCAACCACCTTTTCCGGGGCCATTTCCAGCTGGCTGCGCAGCAGCTTCTCCGCCACGCCCACGGCCAGTTCCACAATGGTTTTTTCCGAAGCGGCGACGATTTTCCGGGCGCTCCGGCGAGCCTGCTCCAGCTGCTCCGCTGCCTCTTGAATCAGTTGGCGGCAGCGGGCTTCCGCCTCCTTTTTCCCTTCCTCAAAACCGGCGGTGTAGCCCTCTTCATAACCCTTCTGGACCGCCAACTGCCGCTCTTGTTCCACTTCCCGGATCATACTCTCCCGGAGCTGCTCCATCTCCCGGCGGTATTCCTCCGGCATGCCCGCCCGGGCCGCCTCCGGGCCGTCGGGAAAGGGGACCGCCGCCTCCCCCCCGGCTCCATCCTTCCCCGGAGAGGCGGAACCGTCGGGACTTTCCTTCGGCAGGGGGCTTTCCCCGGCGGCAGTGATGGGCGACACGTCAACGCGATAGAGGCGCGTACCGCTGACAGGGGCTTTTTTCAGCAGCTTAGACGACGATGGCATCTTCACCACCCCTGGAGATAATAATCTCGCCCGCCTCGTCCAGCTGACGGATCACCGACACTACCTTCTGCTGCGCCTCTTCCACATCTCTCAGGCGGACCGGGCCCAAGTCCTCCAGGTTCTCTTTTAGAATCTCGGCGGCGCGGCTGGACATATTCTTGAAGATGCGCATCCGCACCTCGTCGCTGGCTCCCTTCAAGGCCAGGGCCAGGACATCGTTGTCCAGCTCCCGGAGCACCCTCTGGATGTAAATATTGTCCAGAGTAATAATATCCTCAAAGATAAACAGGCGCTGCCGAATTTCGTTGGCCAGAGCGGCGTCATCCTGCTCCAGCTCTTCCAGGATCAACTTCTCCGTGCTGCGGTCCACCCGGTTAAGTATATCTACAATAGTCGGAATCCCTCCGGAAGCGCCATGTTCCGGCTGCATTACCGACGAGAGGCGCTGCCGGAGCACATCCTCCACTCCTTTCAGCACTTCCGGCGAGGTCCGCTCCATAAGGGCGATTCGCCGGGCGATATTCCCCCGGAGCTCCTCAGGCAGTTCCGAAAGCACCTTCGCCGCCAGCGTCGCGTTCAGGTGCGACAAAATCATGGCGATAGTCTGGGGATGCTCCTGGCTGATCAGGTTGACCAGCTGTTTCGGTTCCACATTATCCACAAAGTTAAAGGGCCGCACCTTGGAGGTGTCTTTAAGCTTGCGGATAATCTCCGCTGCCTTCTGGGTGCCCACGGCGTTGTTCAACATCTCCCGGGCATAATCTATACCCCCGTCCAGGATATGCTGGCGGGCATCGCTTAAAAGGATAACCTCGTCCAAAACGGCATCGATCTCACTGCTTTCCACCCGGGTAGTATTGGCAACCTCCAGGGAAATCCTCTCTATCTCCTCATCGGAGAAATGCTTTAATACCTTGGCCGAAAGGGAGGGGCCCAGGGCTAAAAACAATACCGCTACCTTTCTTAATCCGCTGGGGGTCGCTTTCATTTTATTCCTCCACCAGCCAGGGTTTAATCAACTGGGCCAGGGCTTCCGGCTCTTCATCGGCCAGTTTGCGGAGCCGCTCCCGCTTCCCCAGCTCCACTTTCTGCGCCTCCGGCTCAAATTCATCAAAAACGGTCCGATCCAGATGCTTAACCTCGCGCCTGGCCCAGGGCCTCCTCAGGATCACCACCAGGGCCAGGATAAAAACCAGCAGGCCGGCGCCGGCAATTAAGCCGTAGCGGATATACTGCCGGAGACGTTCAGATTTCAGGGCCTCGTCCAAGTCGCCGAGATCCGGCACTTCAAAAGGCAGCATCTGCACGCTGACCGTATCCCCCCGGGCCAAGTCCTGACCGATGGCGGTGGCTACCAGCTGCTCAACCTGCTGAATAACCCCTTCGTTGGAATCCTTCCCGTCGATGATTACCGCCGCGGAGAGACGCATAATCTTCCCGGGGGCTTCCTGCAGGTAGGTGCGCACCTCCCCCACCTCGTAGTTGATCACTTCCTCGATGCGCTCGTAGGAGTATTCCCCCGTCCCCGTGCCAATGTTGTAATCATAGCCGGGAATGTTGGATTCTCCCGTTTCGCCTCCGGGCTGCTGCCCCTCGCCCGAAGACCTCTCTTCGGTCCTCTGCTCCGACCGCGGCACGGGGTCATTGTAGGAAACACTGGTGGTCTCCTTGCGATCAAAGTCCAGCTCGGCAGTAACCATGGCCACCGCCTTCCCGGCTCCGTAAACCCGTTCCAGCA
>LFRQ01000080.1:845-33854 GCA_001512835.1 Clostridia bacterium DTU022 | reverse complement strand
GTGGCCTCGGAAGCGGAGGAGGCGGTCCGGTATGCCGAAGAAATGGGGTACCCGCTTGTGATGAAAGTGGTCTCTCCCGACGCCCTGCACAAGTCCGATGTGGGCGGAGTGGTGGTGGGGGTGGAGGGACCTGAAGAGGTGAAGAAAAACTTCGCCCTTATCCGGGACAACCTTCTCCGCTGCAAACCTCAGGCCCGGTTCCAGGGAGTCAGGATTCAGGAGATGGCCCCGGAAGGCTACGACATGTTTGTGGGCGGCAAATTTGATCCCTCTTTCGGCCCCGTTATCTTCTTCGGAATGGGGGGGATCTATATCGAAGTGTTCAAGGACCTAGCCAATGCTCTCTGCCCTGCAGGAGCTGAAATTATAAGGACGCGGCTGCAAAGGTTGAAATCATACCGGGTGCTGCAGGGGCTGCGAGGCCGGGAGCCCGGAGACGTGCCCGCCTTTATTGATTTGGCGGTAAGGGTAGCGCAGCTCCTGGCTGATTTCCCCGTTATTCGGGAGCTGGATGTCAACCCGGTCCGGGTTTTCCCCCAGGGCCAAGGGGTGTTGGCCCTGGATGCCCGGGGACGGATTGGCTGACCGCAGACTTTACAGGATTGGCAGCCATGAAAAAGCGCCGCCTCTTTCGCGTGGCGGCGCTTATATTTGCGCGGAACCAAGTCGGGGCCGCTGTTAAAGGGGAAAACCTCTCCGGGACCAAAAGCCCCTCCAGCCGAAATACCAGGCGGCCCCGTAAAGGGCCGTCAGCAGCAGCCCCAGGAAGAGATAAAAGGCGGAGTTGCCCACCAGGGGAATATTAATCAAATAAAGCAGGGGCAGCCCCGTGATGAGCACCAGCCCCCCGGCCCAGGCAATATTGGCGGCGTCGGGGCTTTCCAGCTCGGGGTCAACAATCCGCAGCAGGGCCAGGGAAGAGGTAATATTGCCCGTGAGAAAACCGAAGGTGACCAGTTCCTTCTCCAGGGAAGAGGAGCCGTAAATTTTCTCCGTTACCCGGGGAACCAGGATCAGCAGCAGGAAAGCGGCCAGCAGGGAAAGTAGAATAATGGCCCAGGCATGGATGGAGGATATGACCAGGGGGATAGAGGCGACGGCGGCCACAATCATTAAATCGACCAGCAGGCCCAGTATTTGATTTAAGGTCCCCCGGTCAATGGTGTGAGCGGCGGCAAAGCGGTAAAGCAGCTTGCGCGCTGCTATCCCCGCGGCCAGGCCGAACAAAAAGTTTAAGTTCAGGAAGACTTCACCGATTATGACCATGCTGCTGCTGCCGGAGGAGATCATCCAGTAGCTCACCAGCCGGACGACAAAGAGGGTCACCAGCAGGATCGTCCCGATGATGGCGGCATGGTAGGCCAGGGTTCCCAGGGACTGGCTCCCGGTGGTGACCGTTCCCCACGGCTCTTTCTTCTCATGGGGAGCGGCAAAGCCCGTCAACACGAAGGGGTCGTCCTCCTGGAAGGCTTCGATTTTATACTTCTTCCGGGCTCTAAAAATAGCTACCAGGCCGAAAATATAAGCGGTCAGAAAACCGAACACCACAAAAGAGTAGGCAATCCCTGTTCCTCCGGTAAAGGCCAGTTCTTTCTCCCAAAAACCGGCAAAGAACAGGGCTAGAACCTGGTCAAATCCGTAGCCCAGCATAAGCAGAGAACCAAAGCCGGCGAAAAGATCCAGGCGGAAGAGGACCAGCAAAAAAGCAAAGGCCATCCCCAGTACACCCAGGAAAGCCAGCAAGGTGGTCAGCAGGGCGGTCTGGGCGGCCACTTCCCGGCCTTTCAGGGGAGAGGAGAAGCCCCTAAGCCCCAGGACAATAAAAAGGATGGTCAGCAGGACGTACACCAATGATTCCAGCTGGCCCTCCGGGATATTGATCAGTCCCAGCACTCCGGGCCCGATAAGCAGCAGTAGAAAGCCCGCCAGGATACTGCTGGGTATAAACGCTTTTTGCAAAAAGGACAACTTGCTGCGCAGAGCGCTGGCGATTACCAGGAACAGGCATAAATACCCGAAGGTGAAAACCGGTGACAGTAGTGCTTCACCCATTCTAGTTCCTCCTGTTTTGATCTAGGCGTCGTTCCAAAGTTCGGGTCGGGCCGGTTTACTGCAACTCCAAGCCGGCTATTTGCTTTTTAAACCTTTATTTAAAAAGGAATGCTTTGGGAGTCACCGGTCTCCTGTTCGTACCCGCCCAGCTGTACCTGTTCCACCTGAACCTCGCTGCGGCTGATGAAGAAGCTGACCACGCCCAGGGCTACAGCCAGGATGCCCCAGAGGATCAGGTCGGTAAAATCGGTAAATATGCCGGTGAGCAAGGCTAGCAGAGCCGCCAGCCCATAAATGCCCATGGCGATCATGGGTCTGGCCATGACAAAGGCCGCCCCGATGCCGAAGAGCAGGGCGACGATCTTACCCAAATTGCCGCTCCACCTTAAGGCAGTGTCGTCAAACATGGCGCCGCCGGCGGTGACCATCCAGGCTTGGATCAGTACTATGACCATAAAGATGATGCTGAGAACCAGGACGACTATTTTTTTCATCTCGCACCTCCGCGAAGCTGTTTATTTAGGGCTCCAGATAAATTTGGTGAAGAATTTGGGAACGACCACTTTATATAGGTTATGTGTTTCCCGCTTAACCTCTACTTTTATCTCCGGGACCACTTTTTCTTCCAGGTATTCACCCAACTCTTCGTTGTGAATGCCGGTAGGCTCCCCGGGAACGCCCAGGAAATCGTAGAGAACCTCCAGGAGGTAATCGGTTAGCGCCTCGTCTTCCACCAGGTCCGCCAGCAGGTTAAGCAGGGTGCTGGCCAGGGTATGCCCCACCAGGTCGGCGCGGGTTTCATCCTGCAGGAAGGAGGTGACCCTCTCCACGGGGAATTCGGCGACAGCCTCGGCAATAGCGGGCAGCAGGGCCTGCTCTTCCCTGAGGACCTGGGCTACTTTGCGCAGGGAGAAATCGGGGACGATTTCTTGGGCCGCTTTTAGCAAGCGCTGGTCTTTCTTCAGGAAAGAGCCCAGCTCCCGGAAGAGAAGGGCATCGACCAGGTCGTTGACCATTCCCTTGAGGTTCTGGCTTAATTTTGCATCAGCCCGGATGGAATCCGCCAGTTCGTTCAAGGGCAGGTTCTCCAGCAGGCGGGCAATGATGGTCTCCAGGGCGGCCTTCATCTCCTGGTCGTTCTTGATCCCGGAGGAGACGTTTCCGGCGGGAAGACTGGTGCAAGCCTTCTCGATAGCCCCGATGATCATCTCCTTGTTGGCAGAGAAGTAGTCTCTCAGAACGACCCTCAGATCGTTCACCAGGCCGCCGCGGGCCAGATCCTGGAAGCTGTCTTCGGCGAAGATGCCCGCGAGGTCCTCCGCCCAGAGCCGGAAGGTGCGGAACTCATAGGGGCCCTTTTGATCCGGATTCGTCGGATCGTACGCGGGGAATTCCGCCACACCGTCTACCAGCCAGGTAAACACCGCCTCCTTGACGAGTTCCGCGGGAATTTCGCCGATCCCTTGGCCGATCTGCCGCCTTATATTCATCATACCCGTGCCTGATTCTTCATCTACGATCAGGAAAGCCAACCATCTAAGCAGTTGTAACCGTTGACCAAAGAGTCTGATATTGGCTTGAGTGATAGGTGTATCCTGATCGGTAATTTGTTCCACTTTTTGGTGCAGTCTTTCTTTTACGATGGCAAAGGAATCCTGCATATACGACTGCAGGTCGACGGGGCCGCTTTCCGGATCGCCTTCCAGTTTAAGGAAGCGATCCACCTGATCCCCCAGCCACTGCTTCAGGGAGTCGTCGCCCAGCCCGTCGGCCAGGGCAGGGAGAATCTGCTCCATAACTTCCACGATCAACTTGGCCAGGTCTTCGAAGCCGTCCTCCAGAACGGTAAGCACTATCTCTACGGCCAGGTCATAAAAGTCGGTCAAGTGCTTGGCCAGCAGCTCTTCCCTGCCATACCGGCCCAGGTCCTGGGCGATATTCTGCAGCGATTGCGACAAGGCCAGGTCGTCCAGGAGCCCCGCCACCAGCCCGGGGGTGGATTCTACGGAGATGGCCAGGACTTCTTTCAACAGTTCCGGCAGACGTTCATCGGTAACCAGCTCGGAGACGGCACTGGTGAGGGAGGTGTAGCCCAGGTTTAGAGCCGCCGTTATTAGCCTGTTTATGGTTCTCTCCAGGTGCGGGTCTTCTATGGTGGTGGCCAGAATCTCCGTCAGGTAGAGATGCAGGTCCGGCACCGACAGCAGGTCGAAGAGAACGGCGGTGATATACTCAATATCCTGGGTCAGCCGCTCGTCCTTCAGGAAGTCGGCGATGACGTCGCCCAGGGTTTGGACCAGCCGTTCATCTCTCAGGATGCCGGCGACAAAGGTCTTCTTATCCTGGAAGCCTTTTTTAAACGTTTCGTCGTTGACCATCTCCCAGGTGATCTGCTCCAGGACTTCCGTCAAGCGGGGGTCTTCCAGGATGGGGGCGCCGGCTTCTCCCAGCTGCTCCATGGCTGCGGCAACCTCTTCTTCTATTTCCTGGTACTGGGATTGCTGAGGAGCGGCTTTTTTGCCCAGGAAGAGCCCCCTGATGGAGTCGTAGACCCAGGCCAGGGACTGGTACACTTTGTCGCCCAGGGCCCGGACAAAGCTCTCGTTGCCGGTAAACCTGGAGATGGTCCTGAATATGCTTTCGGCAAAGGTGTAGTCTGCTTCGGCTACTTTCTCATTCACCAGTTCACTGGTAACCTGGGGCAGTTCCGGGCGTGCCAGCAAGTGGACCATAAAGCGGGCCTGCAGGTCGGATATAGTATAGCCCAGGTTATAAGCGCGCTCCTGCTCTTCAAAGAACCCGCTTAGAGCCATGTTGGGGAAATTTACTACCCGGTCCACGACCCGATTTACTGTTTCCGGGTGGAGGGTGAGCAGGGGCCGTATGGAATTCAGGTTTATATCTACCCCGGTATCGCCGATAATCCCCTTTACCTTGCTGTCCTTCAAAATATAGTGGGAGAGGGGGAGCAAGGGCAGGCGCTCCAAGGCCCCGCCCAGCAGGGTGCCCAGCAGTTCTTCGAAATCCCTGCTGCCTAGAATTTGGCCCAGGTTTTCGAACAACTCGGTGGTTATCTCCACGATGAGCCCGGGAGCCTGCTGGTTGCCGGCCAGGCTGGTCAGCAGCCTGCCTTCGATTATGTTGACCAGGTTCTCCTGGAGAGCCCGGCCCAGGCCATCGCTAAAGATGTCTCCGGCGGTGTTTAGAAGGATGCCAACCAGGGGTTCGACAATCTCTTCCCGGACTGTTTCTTCCTCCAGGAAATCCTTGAGGTAGTTGCTAAAGAAGGCCTTGGGCGGTGTATTGTAGGGTTCAACTCCGTTTTCCCACCATACCAGGAACTCTTCGATGAAGGCATAAAGGCCGTTGTTGCATCCCTCCTGGACGTATTCTGCAGTAACATCAAGGTCAATGAGCTCGAAACCCGCTATATCAACTATGACTATGGCGTCCTGGAATTGGTACGGGATCTGCAGTTCCTCGTATACTTCCGGGTATTGCTCCCGAGGATAAGCGTAACCCTGGTTATATTCCACGTATTTGCTATCTCCCTCGGGGCTGGGGTCATAGTACCCCACAGTCATCATCCGACCCTGGTGGAGGGCATGCTGCAGCAGCAGCTTCAGGTCGTTATCACCCAGGAGATCGTGGAGGAGCGTCCCGATGGCTTCCCGCATATCCCGGTCGCTCAAGATAGCGGTAATCGCATCCTCCAGGGCTTGCCGGAGACGCTGGTCCCGGAGAATCTTCTGCCCGGAGACAAATACCTCCGTCAGCAGCTCCCGGGTGAAATCGATCATGATCTCCTTAACCCTGGTGTCGCTGAACAGGTCGGAGCCAATCGTCGAGGCCGTTGTCGCCACGCCCTTGACAATATCGTCAATGGCCTTCTCGGTCCGCGGATCTTGCAGGATCGCACCCAGGAGAGGGAGGACCGGCTCCACGAATCCATCGGGGTCTTTGCTGATCTCCTCCAGGGAGTCGGCTACTCCCTCCAGGAGATCCCCGGCCACGTCCCCCGCGGAGATGTGCAGGGCTTTCCCCGGGAGGACTCCCGCCAGCATCTCGTTGATGGCATTCATCAGCTCCTGCGGATCCAGTTGTATGCTCTCGGGGAGTTGATTTTCAAGGGCTTCGGTGAGATCGTCAGTAAAGTTTTCGCCTACCACTTTTTTCACGTCATCGACGTCGGACATCTCGGCGTAGAACAGGTAAACCGGCGAGAAGAAGTCGGGGGAGGCTACCTCCTTCACGGTGTCGTAGTCAATGAGGAAAGCCGGTATCACCCTGCTGATAAAAGCGGGGATAGAATGTTCCGCCAGCAGTTCGCTGATCAGGCTGCTGATCTTCAGCATCTCCGTCTTGAATTCTTCGGGGTCCAGCCAACTGGTTAAATGCCCCTGGTCTTCCCGGGAGGGGCTCCCGAAACCGAAGGAAGCGTGAAACTTCCGGATCAGGGGAGCGAACAGCCGCTTCAGGGCCTCCTTGATGGCGGTACCGATCCGCCGGCCGTAGTCCAAAAGCTTATTCTTAACCGGCTCCCCTTCTTTTTGCAAGTCGCTGAGGAAACGGTCTACGCGCTGATCTTTTTGAACGATCTCGCTGACTACCTGGAGAATGACGGTTACCTCATCGGTTACCCCTTCGATCAGTTCCGGGTTCGAGCCCCCCAGGTCCAGGTAGAGCTGCTGCATTCTCTCTTCCGTCTTCAGCGCTTGCAGGATGGCTTCGATGCGGGGATCGGGCTCTTCCGGCGGGGTCGGATCCTCGATCCCGTCGGCCACCATGTTCAACATGGTGGAAGCAATGGTAAAGCCGATCTCGTCGGCATTGGCCCTCAAGTAGGGGGCCAGGGTTTCCAGGGGAAGGGTGTCCACCAGCTGGAAGAGGTTGTCAACCAGCTGGGTTACCTGGCTCCGGGGAATTAGATCCGCCAGGCGGTCGCCGGGGCCGGCGGAGAGGAGGGCCCCGATGAGGTCATAGTCTTTCTCCGTTCCTTCTCCCCTTAGGGCCTTTTCCAGGTGCTCGGTGAAGACATCAACCAGGATTTTAGTTTTTTCGTCAATTAATTTTTTAACGGGCTCGGTTTCGGCGAGTATGCTTTCCAGGATGGCATTCAGCTTGGCTTCGTTCTTATCCAGGAAGGCCTGTACGAATTCTTCGCTGTCAAACAAGTGGTCGTTCAGAATCGCTTCCAAATCTGCTTTTAGCTCTTCCAGAGCCGATGCTACGGCGGCATCCATGGCTCCCGTTATGGCGTCCAGGTAGCCGGCTTCCTCGCCCAGGTACTTGTTTATCACCGCATTCATATCATCGCCCATTTGCCCCAGGACCCAGGGAATCACTTCGGCCCACTTGTTAACTACGGCACTGACTTGATCTTCTACTTCCTTCTGGTTGATGGTGGCTCCAGGTATGGGGGAGGAGCCTTCTTGCAAGTTCATTTTCCAGTACTCATAATAGTTCAATACCCGGTCAATTTCCCCGACGATGACATTGCCCTGGGAATCGGTTCCGCCGATGATGCGGACCAGTTTGTCATTCAGGTTTTCCAGGAAAATCTGCAGGCTGGGCAGAATCTCCTTGTTTTCGTAAGCGGCTTTAATTTCGTCCACCAGCATGCTGAAGTCGGGGTTGTTGGACAGGTTGCCTTGCACGTGGTTCTTTATGGTTTCCAGGGGGATTGCCAGGCGCGCTTTGAAATTCTCCAGAGCTTGCTGGTACGCTTCGTCTTTGCTCAAGTTTTCGGATATGGCGAGCTTCAGGGCCTCCACATTTTGCAGGAGGTTCTCCTGGATGCTTTCCCAGCGGGGATCCTTCTTCATATTTTCCAGGGCGGCGAGGAAGGGATCCACGAAAATGACCAGGAGGTCGTCGAGAACCCCCTGAATCACCTGTTGCACGGCCGGATCCTCGATTTTGTTCATGATCTGCTGCTGGTAACTTTTCACCATGCCCAGGATCTCGAAGACTACATTGTTGACGCTGGGATCGTTTAGCAGATCGAGAATAAGGTTATTTAAAAACTGGACAAATTGCCGGTCTTTTAAGAGGGCGGAAATATCGCTGGTAAGCTGCTCCACAAAGGCAAGGAATTCCTCGTTTTTGATCTGGTCGGCGATTACGGCGCCGATAATCCGGGCCAGCTCTTCGTCTCTAAGGATGCGGACCACGAATTCCCGGGGAGTAAGTTCTACCAGCTCTTCTTCTTCATAAATCCGGATTACCGTTTTGCTCAGGACTTCGCTGGTCCGTTCATCCGCCATAAGCCGGCCCAGGTAGCCGGTAAGCGTATTAATCAGCGGATCAAAAAGCCCCTGGGCCTCCATTTGTTCAAGATCATTCTGCAAGTCTTGGTCCAGGTCGGCGTTCTGACCCGCCAACATCAATCCCAAAAACGATGATGTTTTTTGGAATATATTGTCGCCGGATTTGCCTGCCTCGACGGCGTGGGGTGTAGTTGTCGCGGAAGCAAAAACCGCCAGCGGGTTTAGGAGCAGAAAGATGGCCAAACAGGCAGCAATATACTTTTTGCCGTTAAACAATTTTGACAAACCCCCTTAAAAATTAACATGCGCCATGTGCTCCAGGCAAAGGAAAGCAGGAGTTCTTTTTACAGGATAATAAAAGCCATGTAAAAATTCGCGATTAAATTGTAAAAAACCTTCCCCTTTTGAAAAATATTACTAACCTGTAAGTTTCATTATCTCAATGTGCAAATGTATTTTTTTTGTGATTATATTAGCGGCGGGCGGCCTTTTTTTGGGGGGAGCGAAAGCGGATGATCAAGAGGGCGGCCACCAGGATTCCGACCAGGATAACCACTACCAGGATGAAGGTAAGATTGGGCAGGGTAGCGGTAACCTTGATGGTATTGGTTTTCCCGGGAACCAGCTTCCAGGCCAGGGTTTTCCCATCCTCGGACACGGAGGTGGCATTATGCTGGGAGGGGCGGAGAGGCAAGGTAACGGCAAAAGTTATATCCGGTTTGAAGATCAGGATCGCCTTTTGTTCCTTGCTTAAGAGGTCTTCGATGTTAAAATCTATTTCCACATCATAGGTGTTGGTAAACAAGCCTTTGTCAACGGTGATGATATCTTTTTTGTTGGCAATCACCCCCTCGCCAATGCTCAGGGAGGAGAGCTCTTCCAGGCTGTCCATATGGCTGAACGCCCGGAAGCCAACCTTGTTTTCTTCCTGGTAGTCGGTGATTTCAAAGCCGTCCCGGGCCAGGTCTGCTTTTAGATTTTTAAAAAAATCCAGGGAGGCCAGGGAACGGCTGGTAGCCATTAGCAGTTCCAGATCTGCGCTGCTGTCCGGGTTGAGGTTTAGGTGGATACGTACTTCCATGCACCCGCTTGCCAGGAAGGTCATAAGGACGAGAAGCAGGGAAAAAATAACTACTTTTCTTTTAACGTTCGTCAAGATCGCTTCCTCCGGCCCTTGGTTCTTAGAACTTGCAGGGAGCACCTTGCCTAGCAATAAATTCTGCATTATTCGTTTTTTACCTGCAAATATCTCGCGTATATCCCGGGGACGGTTCTCTTGATAATATATCTGGAAGGCAATTCTCCTTTTTCATTTTCGGGGTGCATCCCGGACAGTTCTCGTTTTGTTTTAAGGTTTTATTTATAAGAAGAGGTGTGCCTTGCCCTTGATCGCGCATTGAGGAGATTTTGTCGATAAATGGACAAAAGCAGGTCTTTGTCGCCCTCCGCTCTCTTCGCCGGGCCAATGGCAAAAAGAGCTAAATTTAAGGGTTCTTTGGCTTCCTCGAAGCTTGAAGATCTTGACTGCGGTGACCGATAAAGATATAATCGTCACCAAAGGGGAGTAGCTGGCAGGATTTTCAGCCTGTCGGTTGGGGTCAACAATCCCGGTAGCGATACCTGGCCCCCCGCTTGGTTTCAAGCAGCAAGACCTTTAACGCTGGCCGCTTAAGCGTTGAAGGTTTTTTTGTCTTTCCGCGACCAAACTAGGAGCAGTGATTTAATAGGGGAGGTTGTCCAGTGGTGGAAAGGGAAGCCCTAGTGCCGGGGGAAAAGCTGGCCAAGAATCTCCATACTGATCCAGTCAAGGGGTTATCTTTCGACCAGGTGGAAGAAATTCGGAAGCAGTACGGCTGGAACGAACTGGCAGAAAAGCCCAGGCCGGGAATTTTAAGCATGTTCCTGGCCCAGTTCAAAGATTTCCTGGTTCTTCTGCTGTTGGGTGCCGCCCTGATTGCCCTGCTGCTAAACGAGCTGACGGACGCGGCAGTAATCATGATCGTGGTTGTAATCAACGCCGTGCTGGGAGTAGTCCAGGAATACAGGGCGGAGAAGGCCATGGAGGCGCTTAAAACCCTGACCGCTCCCACCGCCAAGGTGGTGCGGGAGGGGAAGGCCCTGGAAATCCCCGCCCGGGAACTGGTTCCCGGGGATATCGTGCTGCTGGATGCCGGGGACTTTGTTCCGGCGGACCTCCGTCTCCTGGAGACGGCCAACTTGCAGGTTAACGAGTCCGCTCTTACCGGGGAATCGGTCCCCGTGGATAAAGATGCTCGCTTCCAGGCTCCCGAGCCCGTGCCCCCGGCGGAAGCCAAGCACCGGGCCTTCAATGGAACGGTAGTTACCTTCGGCCGGGGCAAGGGGGTGGTTACCGCCACCGGCATGCAGACGGAAATTGGCCGCATTGCCGGTATGCTCCAGGAGGTGGAGGTGGAGCGAACCCCCTTGCAGGAGAAGCTGGCCCGTCTGGGGAAGCAGCTGGGGGTGCTGGCTCTCGTTCTTTGCGCCGTCATCTTTGGCCTGGGGGTGCTGCGGGGCAACGAGGTTTACCAGATGTTTCTGACCTCCGTCAGCCTGGCGGTAGCCAGCATCCCCGAGGGGCTGCCCGCCATTGTAACCATCGTTCTGGCCCTGGGGGTCCAGCGCATGGCCGCCCGCCAGGCCATTATTCGCAAGCTGCCCGCCGTGGAGACCCTGGGGGCCTCCACGGTAATCTGTTCCGACAAAACGGGCACCCTAACCCAGAATGCCATGACGGTGCGCCGCCTCTTTTGTGCCGGGGATCTCTTCGAGGTAAGCGGTGAAGGCTACGGACCCCGAGGGGAATTTAGCCGGGAGGGCTTGCGGGTGGAGCCGCAGGAGACGCCCTACCTCTCCCTGCTGCTGACCACGGGAGCCCTTTGCAACGATGCCCGCCTCTACACGGAAAACGGACACACCGGCGTGGTGGGAGACCCCACGGAGGGAGCGCTCCTGGCCGCGGCCTCCAAGGCGGGCCTGGAAAAAGAGGCCCTTGCCCGGCAGCTGCCCCGGATTGGGGAATATCCTTTTGATTCCCAGCGCAAGCGAATGAGTACCGTGCACCGGGGGAAACTGCCGGTTCCCGGCATGGAGGCGGAGGAGACCTGGCTGGTGACCAAGGGCGCCCCGGACCTGCTTCTGCAAAGGTGCCGGAGCTGGCTGGGCAAATCCGGCCCGGAGGAGATAAGGGAGGAACAGCGCCGCCGCTTTTTGAAAATTATCGGGGAGCTGTCGGGACAAGCGTTAAGGGTGCTGGCTTTTGCCGTGAAGCCCTTTTCCGCCGATTCCGCCTTAAGCGCCGATGAGGCCGAGCAGGAATTGATTCTGGTGGGCTTTATGGGGATGATCGATCCGCCCCGGCCGGAAGCCATTCAGGCGGTGGAAATTTGCCGGCGCGCCTCCATCAAGGTGAAGATGATTACCGGGGATTACAAGGAGACGGCCCTGGCCGTAGCCCGGGAGCTGGGCCTGCCCGTGAAGGAGGAGGGGGTTTTAACCGGGCAGGAGCTGGAGGCCATGGACCAGGCCACCCTGGAGGAGCGGGTAGATTCCATTTCTGTCTTTGCCCGGGTTTCCCCCGAGCACAAGCTGCGCATTGTGGCCGCCCTGCAGGCCCGGGGCGAGATCGTGGCCATGACCGGGGACGGGGTAAACGATGCCCCGGCGCTCAAGAAGGCCAATATCGGCATTTCCATGGGCATCACCGGAACCGCCGTGGCCCGGGAGGCCTCGGAGATGGTGCTGGCCGACGACAATTTCGCCACCATCGTGGGCGCCGTCAAGGAAGGGCGGGTTATCTTTGAGAATATCAAGAAAGCTGTTCATTTCCTGCTAACCTGCAATATTGGGGAGATCCTAACCATTCTGGGAGCAATTTTGCTGGGCTGGCCCCTGCCCCTGCTGCCCATTCAGATCCTCTGGGTGAACCTGGTGACCGACAGTCTTCCCGCCCTGGCCCTGGGGGTGGATCCCCCGGAGAAAGACATCATGGACAGGCCGCCGCGCCCCCCCGAGGAAGGGATCTTCGGGAGCGGCTCTTTCAGCGCCCTGGCAACTTTTGGTCCCTACATCGCCCTGATCACCCTGGCGGCCTTTGCCCTGGGCAGCCGGCAGTCCCCGGCGGTGGGGCAGACCATGGCCTTCGCCACCCTGGCCCTGAGCCAGCTGGTTCACGTATTTAATTTCCGCTCGCTGGACAAATCGGTGCTTGGCCGGGAGCTTTTTGCCAACCGTTCCCTCACCGCAGCGGTGCTGCTCTCCCTGCCGCTGCAGCTGGTGGTCCTTCTGCACCCCTTTCTGCAGAAGGTTTTCCGGGTGGTGAACCTGGGCCGGGAGCAGTGGCTTATCGTGGTGGGGCTGTGCCTGTCGATCCTGCTCTTCGGCGAAATATGGAAGCTGCTGCGCCGCTTTTTCCGCAAGCCGAACGAACCCAGCGCGGCGTAGACCAAAGTCATAATCCCTCCGCTCAGATCTTTTCTTCGTTGCTCCACTGCAGCTTTTTGGCCCGGTCATGTGTTTATTAAGGTAAAGGAGGAGCATGATGGCCAAGGAATCCGGCGGTCCGGAGAATGCAGTGGAGTCTTTTGTGTGCAGGCACGAAAACAGTCTTTACCGTACAGCCCTGGCCATTCTCGGGAGCAAGGCGGAGGCGGAGGACGTGGTTCAGGAAGTATTTTTGAAATATATCGAGAAGGGCCCCTCCTTTCAATCTCCGGAACATGAAAAGGCCTGGTTAATCAGAGTGGCCATCAACTTGTGCAAGAACAGGCTGCGCTCCAGCTGGTGGCGGAAAACCGTTCCGCTCCTGGAATCCTATCCGGCAGATCCGGAGGGGCGGCAGGACGGGGTGGTCGAGGCGGTCATGGCTCTGCCGCCTAAATACCGCACGGTAATTCACCTCTTCTACTACGAGGATTACTCCACAGCGCAAATCAGCGCTCTGACCGGGCAGAAGGAATCCACGGTGCGGAGCCTGCTCACTCGAGCGCGGCAAAAAATAAAGGTTCTGTTGAAAGGAGAAGAGCCATGAAAGCTTATAAAGAATACATGGACCGCATTGTGGTTGACCCGGAGTTGCACGAAAAGATCATGAGCCGCCTGGCTGTGCCGGGGCGCCGCCCCCGCCGCTTCTACCGTTATGCCTTGCCCGCCGCCTGTGCCATAATGGCCCTGGCTGCCGTCTGGGTGTTGTGGCCTGCCGCTGAACGGGACCGAAACGGGAAAAACGGGAGCAACGGTTTTCCCGAGCCTCCGGCCGCCGCCTTTTTGGAAGGCGGCAAGCTCTACTTCAACCGGCTTGCCCCTCCGGACCGGTCGGCGGGGCCAAGCTTTACTGCCGATCAAGCCGTCTATTTTTTCGAAGAGTTGACCGGTGAGAAAGTAGCCCGCTTCTTTAAGGGGCGGCACCCCGTCCCCGCGGGGTTTACCCTGGAGGAGGCCTGGGCGGGCTACAGCCGTGACGGCAAACCCGTGACTTTGCAGGTCATTTATGGCCGTGGCGGGGAAAAGATTATTATCTCCATGGGCGCAGGTTGCTTCTACCCGATGGCGGGGGCCCGGGTTTCCAACATCCACGGCACTGAAGTTACAGCGGGGTTTTGGTATGCCCCCTACGGACTGCAGAACGCGCCGCTCTACATCGCTTACTTTGAGCTGCAAGATTGGCTTTTTGCCGTGGAGACGCAGTTACAGGTGTCGTTTCTTGGTGAAACCCTCGACCTATTGCTGGAAGAAGGCGTAGACCCGGGCGCTCTGGTTCCCGCCTCCATTCCGGAGCGGCGGGAAGAAACGCTTACCCTGGACCAGGCCCGGAGCGATGCCGCGTTCGGTAGATTCGTGCCCGCAATAGTGCCGGAGGGCTTCAGCTTTGTTTCGGCAAGGCGGGTAATTGACGGGGCGCGGGAACATGATGAACTGAATCTTTTTTACGAGGCCGGCCTGCGCTATATCCGGCTGTCCATTGCCCGCGAAACACCTGCCGACGCATCCCGGATTGTAGATCCGGCCCGTCTTGAGCACTACGACATGTCTCTCTACCCTGTTCCCTGGGCTGAATCTGTGCCCGAGGAGCTCCGGGAGACCGTGCTGCACCCGGTTTTTCGCCGGGAGGATTTAACGCTGCAGATTTTATATGCCAGGGCTTACCGAGCGGCGGATACCGGTGACGACAGCACCGGTTACCGGATGCAGTTTAGTGTCCTTGGCGGCGGCAAGGTAATTGATTTCAATATCAAGGGGGCGACCCCGGAAGAGGTGCTGCGCCTGGTCCAATCGATCCCTGCGTTTTGAAGCTGGCTGCGAGTCAAGGTCGCGCGAGTCAACGGTGGCTTTGGCTCATTTTTTTTAAAACTTTGAAGTGTGCAGGCTGGCGATGATATTCCCAATGCTGCAGATAGACTCGCGACCCAGCTTATAGAACGGGCTTTAACCGGCAGGGCAACGCGGAATTGCTAAAATGTCTATCTCCCATCAAAATAAGCTTCTGCCAGAATCGAGAGCTTTGCTCATGACTTCCGATGAGTCAAAGCCGCCGCTTTACCGGTTCATGACGGAGTCAAAGCCACTGTCCCTCCGTCCCACACCGGCTCCTAAATTTCCTGTTTTTCAAAGAAGAATATGCCGGCGCCCAGGAAGAACAAAGTTAGGATCAGGGCTGATAAAACCGCCGGCAGCGCCTCCGGCAGGGAAAGAGTTCCGGTTAGCAAAGCATTTGGATATCCGGTAAGGCTCCCTGGGAAGAAGCGGGCCGGCTCCCGCCATAAGGCGGGCAGAAGCAGGGTAAGAATCAGCAGGCCGACGCTTACCCCGCCGGCGGCGATCTTGCTCTTCATGACGGCGCTGGCGCCTACTGTAAACCCTAGAATGTAGAGAACGTATACGGAAAATAATAACGTGGCCTGCAGGGAAGAAACCAGGGGGGCCTCTCCAAAAAGGACTTTTGTATATATATAGCAGGCCAGGTGCGCCGGGATTAAAGAAAACAGCACCAGCAAGGCCGCGGCGCCGAATTTGGCCAAGACAAAGGCCGCTTTTGACACCGGCTTTGATAGGACCATAATGGCCGTCCCCCGGTGCTTTTCCTCGGCCACGCTGCCCATGAACACCAGGACCACCGCGACGATCCCGATTTGATTTAGATTCTTGAAAAACTGGCCAAAGGCGTCCACCCAGCTCATCTCGGGAAGAGTAATCTCCATCTCGCCCAAGCCTGCCAAAATATCCGGCAGCAGCTTGGTTATTACCGGGCTGGTAAATCCAAAAAGCAGAAAAAGCAGAGGTATAATATAAATCTTGGCGGTTTTAAAGATCTCCAGCAGTTCCTTGCGGAAAAAAGCCCTAGCTCCCATTCCTTTTCACCAGCTTCATGAAAATTTCTTCCAAGTCCGGTTCCCGGCTTTCCAGGCGGATAATGCCCACCCCCGCCTCGGCCAGCAGCGGCGGGATGGTTCTTCCCGCCTTCTCCTCGTCCATGGCCCCAAGCTTAAGCAGGTTGCCCTCCACTTCCAGGCGCTCGCACCAGGGAGCCTCCTGCAATTTTTGAAGCAGTTGATCCGGCACCTCCGTTACTTCCAGCTCCAAGGTGCGCCCCCCGTATTTTTGCCGCAGCTCGGCAATGCTGCCTTCGGTGACCAGTTCTACCCGGTCAATGATTGCCGCCCGGCTGCAAACCCGTTCCACGTCCGCCAGAATGTGGCTGGAAAAAAAGACGGTAACCCGGTCTTTGAAGGCATTGATACTATCCAGCACTTCTTTTCGGCCGATGGGGTCCAAGGCGGAGGTCGGTTCATCCAAAAAGACGATCTCCGGATCGTTAACCAGCGCCTGAGCCAGGCCGAGCCTTTGCTTCATGCCCCGGGAAAAGCCGCCGATCCGCTTTTTCTCCTTCTGCAGGCCCACCAGCTCCAGCAACTCTTCAATTTTCCTGCTCAGCGGCGCCGGCTCCAGGCCAAACAGCTCTCCGGTAAAGCGCAGGTATTCCCGGGCGGTCATCCAATTATAAAACACCGGCACATCCGGCAAAAACCCTACCCGCCGCAGGTAGCTGCGGTCTTCCCTGATGTTTTTCCCCAAAATCCGAACCTCTCCCGCGGTAGGGGCCGCCAGTCCCAGCAGGATCCGGAGGGTGGTGGTTTTTCCGGCGCCGTTGGGACCGAGGAAGCCGAAAACCGTGCCTTTTGGAACATGCAGAGTCAGGTTGTATACCGCCGCCACCGCGCCAAACTTTTTGGTGAGCTTCTCTATCTCGACGGCCGCCATGTTCTTCCTCCTAATCTTCCTTTCTTCCCAATACCAGGTAAGCAAGGGGACCGAGATACTGGATAAAAACAATGGCCGCGCCCCATAGCCATTTGCTGCCTCCCGGCACCTTTTCCCTTTTGACCAGATCGACCAGGGCGACGGCTATTAGGGCCAGATTAATCAGAAACAGAGGAAGCAAGAATATAAAGTTTTCTCGCAGCGCCTCCATGGATGGGCAACCTCCTCCCTTTACTCATTGGAAATTTAGTACTCGCGTTTTCTTCCAATTTTCAGCATCACTCTGCCCAGGTAAGCGGCAACAGCCAGGAACAGGGCCAAGGCAAGCACGGCTTGGAACAACTCGCCGGGGGCAAGCGTTCGAGTAAAAAAGGAGAGACCGAGGATTAGGGCGGCCAGCAAAAACATATAAAAAGCAATGGAAACGGCGATCAGGGTTCTGCGGTTGCGCTGAAGAATGCTTTCCTGGTCGCTGAAGGCCTCCAGGCGCGCATCGCGGTATTCCTTGCGCCAGATGAAGACACTGGCCATCCGCCCCAGGTACTCCCATCCGAACTCCTGGTAGATGGCGCGGTAATCCTTGCGCGGGGCGGCCTGCAAATCATAGACAAAGCGGTACTTTTTGGGAGCGCCCCGCCGGAAAACCATGACAAAGGAACTCCATTGAGTGATGCGGTCGATGTGCCAGCCGGCGGAGGCCATCTTTTCCAGCCAGCTTTCGAAATCTGCAGGAACTACATGGCGGAAGCCGGGGAAGAGGACGATTTTCTTATCCTTCATAGCAGCACCTCCGCGTGTTGATATAGTTCGGCAATGCGTGCCGCTTCCTCGCGCAGAATCCGGTTGCCCGCCTCAGTGATCAAGTACGTCTTGCGGCGGTTTTCTTCGCTGACAGCTTTGATCAGGCCGTCGCGTTCTAGCTTGCCGATGGTGGAGTAGACCGTGCCCGCCCCGAGAATAATGCGCCCCCCCGTCAGCTCTTTGACATGCTGCATGATGGCGTAGCCGTGGCGCTCTTCCTGCAAGGAAAACAAAATGTAAAACATGGTTTCGCTCATGGGGATATAGCGCCGGCGGAGTTTTTCCCAGTTCACAATACACCTCTCCTCGTGCTTACATCATAGCATGATATATCACGACGTATTATATCACACCATGATATATTTGTCAATCCAAGACTCCCCCCAGGCTAAAATTTTTTCCGGGCAGCGTATTCGGCCCAGGGGGATGGTGACTTTGGCTCACCATTAACTAGTTTGCCACTAGGGGCCAGATTTCCAATGAACCAAAGTCACCGTCCCCTCAGGCTCATTCCCGTCTCGCCCGGGCGCGGGTAAACTAGGGAAAGCTGCAAATAATAAAAAAGCCAATTGTTACAAGAGAGCGTTTAGGAGGTCAACGGGCGGTGCTTTCCAGGAAAACAGTATTGATCATTGCCGGTTATGTACTATTGATCTTGCTTCTTATAAACCTGACACATCAATTGCACCTGGCCAGGCAGGAGGTCCTGGAGGCCCGGGAAATGGAGCGAAAATCGGAAGAATACCAGGTTAAGTTGATGAACGTAAGCATGTACGCGCCCCTGGCTCCCGATGCCATTGGCGGCTGGGATTTTTCGGGGGATCCCTCCCGGACTGCCAGCGGCGGCAAAGTGGTGCCGGGAGAAACAGCGGCCGCCGGACCCAACATACCTTTCGGCACGCGGATCTATGTGGAAGGCCTGGGCTGGCGCACGGTTAACGACCGGGGCAGCTCCATTGGCCCCAATGACATCGATTTGGCTGCATCCACCAGGAAAGAATGCCTGGAATTCGGCACGCAGCAGCGCCTGGTGATTATCAAATTACCGGATCCGGAGGAGGATTAAATCTTTTTAAAAGCCAGGGCGGCCAGAAAGACAAAGCCGGCCAGGCCGATGGCGGGATATACTGTGGCCACTATTTGGGAAAACCCCAGGTGACCGGCAAAAAATGCCCCCAGGGCCACCAGCAGGGTAACCGGCTTAAAATGGGGGCTTTGGCCGGGAACCAGGCGGGAGACAAAGCCGTAGAGGCTGCCGATGGCCGTCGTATAAACTTCGGCCACCAGGACCAGGGTGTATGCCTTCCTGACGGCCGGAGCCACCCTTCCCGCCATGGCCAGCATGGGGATTTCGTAACCGCTGGCCTCGGGAGCCCCGGCCAGGATGGTCAGCAGTATTACCAGGGCGGGGACCCCCAGGCCCAAAGCTCCCCAAAGAGCGCCTTTTATCAGCGTCCTGGAACCGGCCAGGGTGCCCATGGGCGCCAGGATGGGAACGGCCAGGGTGAGATTGTAGGAGACGTAGGCCAGGCCGGAGAGGGGCCAGCAGGGCAGGGTGGCCCTGGCCGGGGCGGACCAGCTTAAATCCAGGGGACCGGAAAAAAGTATGTAGAGCCCCACCCCCAAAACCGCGGCAATTAAAAAGGGGACTACCCCGCTGATGGTATCGATGACTCGGCCCAGGCCCGAGAGAACGGTTACTGCGGAGATCCCGGCCATGACGGCCAGGCCCAGGGATCGGGGAAGATTAAATTCCTGCTCAAAAACAGCCCCCGTACCGGCAACCATGGCCACGAAAATCCCAAAGAGAAAGAAAGTAATGACCATGCTGATGAAGGGGCCCAGCCGGCGGCCGCCCACGGCATCGATGACCCGGCTGTAAGAGCCTTTCCCGCTGCGCTGGGCGATGAGCATTACTTTAGCTCCCAGAAGGCCGAAAAGCAGCGTGGCCAGAGCCAGGCCCGCCAGGCCCCACAGCCCGAAATAGCCGAAGAACTGCAGGATTTCCTGCCCCGAGGCAAAGCCTGCGCCGACCACGGTGCCGATATACACCGCCCCAACTTTTAGGGCGGACATCTCTTTTGGCGGCTCCAGGGCGCTTTTTTTCATGTACTATCATGTGATGAAGAAAAGCTAAAAATGCCTGGACAAGAAGATACTTGCAGGGCGATTTTTGACGCGGCGTTGTAGAATATCACCGGCGGGGGTTTTTGATTATAGCCTGGTGCGCCTGGAAGCGGCTCCGGTGCCCCTGGCCTGGCATAAAAGACATCAAGGGAGTTTGTGAATATCACCGGGAGCGCCGCCCGGCTGGAGCGGGAAGGCCGGTGCCGCCTCCCGCTAGATCTCTACCCGGAAGAAGGACTCATCGAATTCCGTCTTCCCTTCATAGCGGCTCATGAAATAGCCGGGCAGGGATTCCACCTGTTCGAAGAGGGAGGGCTCAACCTGGATGCCCGCCTCGTGCAGGGCGCTCACCACTTCCTGCGGATCCGGGGGGCAGCCTTTTACGGCAATGAGCTTGTTAATATTGGGGTGGTTCCGGTTCAGGTTGTACATGCACTGCCCCAGGAGAATGGTCGCCTTCATGCCGGGAGCCGGCCGCATCGACTTGCCCGTCAGCACTTCGATCCGGTCCCAGGGCTCACCCTTCCAGGCGTACCTGATGGCGTTGAGCACCAGGCCGTTGTAGGCGGAGCAGTAGGTGCACATGGTGTCGTCAAACTTGCGGTAAAAGATCCCGGTAATGCCCTGCTTGGCCAGAGGCACGGGCATCTCCCCGTTCTCGTCGCTTACATAGTCGAAGTCATACTCGTGGAAAGAGATTACATCTTCCAGCTTTTCTCCCCGGATCTCCACGTCGGAAAGATCCAGGGGACGGCTGCGCCTGCGGGCCGCCAGGGCCAGGTGGGGCACCCTTTCCGGTTCGTACCCCAGAACCCGGGCCCCCACCATGTCGGCGGCCAGGAAATCGGGGGAGGCCACCAGCAGGTTGCTCCGCTTCATCTTGCCGTCGAAGCTGGGGCCGCGCCCCAGGCTATAGATGCCGTCGATGATGGTGAGCATGGGCGGCATCGGGTCGGCCAGCTTGGAGACATGGAAATGAAGGTTTTTCTCCGGATCCGGTCCGTGGCACTTCTTGCGGGAGGCCACATCGATGGTCCCCTTCAGGTTTTTAATGCCCAGGCTGACCACGGTCTGGTTGTGGGTCTTCATCACTGGAATATTGACCACGAAGTCGCTGTCCAGGATGTCTTTATTCATCCTTAGGATGACCCCGTCTCCCAGGTCCACCTTTTCAAAGGGGCGTTCCATGATATTGATATATTTGACGCCGTAGCGCCGGCGCAAATTGTCGTAGCCCAGGGTTTTGAAGGCATGGGCGGGAGTCTCCGTATCCTTGGGGTCGGTCATGATTCCTTCTCCGATGGTGATCTCCTCGATGCCGTGCTCTTTCAGAAGGACGACGGCGTCCTCGATTACCCGGGAGGTGGTAATCACCCCCCACTTGGGAAAGGCACAGGCTTTGGTCCAGAAGACGATGTTCGGCTTGATGAAGACGCGGGCTTTTGGCGGCATCCGGTCCAGTCCGCCGCAGCTTAAAACGGCCTCTTTCACCGAGGTATACGGTTCCCGGTAACGGACGATGGAAACGGGGATTTTACCCATGATCTTGCTGCCTCCTTGAGCGGGCAAAATTGATTATACTGCGACAATTATAACAATTTTCTGCCATAGATGTCAACGGGAAGGCAAAAGGCCTCTTTTCCTTTCCAGTGCCTCCTAAAAGCCGTTTTTTGCTCCCGCTGGCCGATTAAAAAGAATAACAGGAAAACCTTTTCTCCTTGTAGAAGTTCTAACCAATCCATGGCCACAGCGGGGGGAAGGAAGATGAAGAAAGCGTTATATATCATCAGCGGGATTCTATTGATTGCCGGCCTGCTTTTAGGAGCGGGCTGCTCCCGCGGCGATGAAGAGGTGGCCGAAGAAGAGGAAAAAGAGGAAGCGGCGGAGGATCCCCGGATGGAACTGCGGAAAGTGGACCCCGTCTTGGTGATCATTAATAACCATGCCGCCGCCCGGCCGCAGTCGGGCCTGCAGCAGGCCAGCATCGTCTATGAATTCCTGGTGGAGGGGGGAATCACCCGCTTCATGGCGGTGTTCGATACCGCCCTGGAAGAGAACTTTACCATCGGTCCCGTGAGAAGCCTGCGCCCCTATTTTGCCGTCCAGGCCCTGGAGCACGGCGGCGTGGTAGGTTTTGCCGGCTACTCCGATCGGACGGCGGAGTTGATCCGGGGGCTGAAGCTAAAGCAGGTGCAGTACGGTTCCTATTTCTGGCGGGACAGCAGCCGGCGCGCCCCCCACAATCTTTATACCAGCCTGGAGAAGATGTATCAGGCCCGGGGGGAATCCCAGGTGCGGACCATCATCGTGGAGCCGCCCCAGCTTCCGCCGGGTTATGAAGAAGGGCGGGAGGTGGAGATCACCTACCACCGCGACAACAAGGTGAAATATATCTACGATGAGGAGCGGGAGGTATACCTGCGCTTTGTCAACGGCCAGCCCCATACGGACCGGGAAAGCGGCCAGCAGTACTACTGCCGGCGGGTAATCGTCCGGGAGAACCGGCATACCCCCGTTCCGGGGACCTCCCTGCTGGATATCGACCTGGAGGGCAGCGGCCGGGCCACTCTTTACGAAGGGGGCCGCAAGTACGCACTGCGCTGGGAGAAGACTGGCGGCACCACCCGCTACCTGTACCAGGATGGGAAGCCTGTTGATCTGGAGTACGGCAACAGCTGGATCCAGGTGGTAAAGGAGTAGGAGAAGGTGCCGGCGGTTTTTAACCGCTGCCCTATTTTAAGGGGATGTTTTAAAGCGAAATAAGAGGGGCGGCCGGGTGAACACCTGACCGCCCCGATTTTTTATGTATTTCTGCCCCCGGCAATTCCAAGCCTCTTCCAAGACCGTTGGGAATGGGTTTGCGTAGATTCGTTATCTATGAATGCAAGCCGGCAACCCGGCGCCTCCTTCAAAAGCCTTGGGCGAGCAGGTTTTTCCATTGATCCCGAGGTTTGCCAAACGCAATGCCTCCCCGGCCGGGAGGGGCCCCGGTCAACTGTTCAGCAGGGCAAAACTCCTTTTATTGGCCCGGTAGAGATTTTTAAATACGGCATAGTTGCGGTCGTATACCTCTTTGAAGGCCCGGTTGGGTTGGAAGGTTTGCACCGCCGGAATAAGCTCCTTGGCCTGGTCGAAGGATTTAAGCAGGCCCAACCCCACGGCGATGACCACGGCGGCGCCCACGGCGCCCACGTTTTGCGGGTTCTCCACCGTTTCCACCGACCGGTCCAGGACATCTGCCAGAATTTGGCAGGTAACTGCCGAGAGAGCGCCGCCGCCCACAAAGCGGATCACGGGGGAAGTCTTGACCTTCTTCTCCTGGGCCTCCAGCATCCAGCGCAGGTGGAAGCAGATGCCTTCCAGGACCGCCCGGATCAGTTCCGTCTTGCCCGTCTCCAGACTGATGTTGAAGAACATCCCCCGGGCGCCGGGATCTTCAAAGGGGCAGCGGTTGCCGTGCAGCCAGGGGGTGAAGATTACTCCGCCGCAGCCGGCGGGGGCGTCCTTTACCACCTCGGTCATGTAGTCGTATAAACTGCGGTATACCGCTTCCGGGGATTCGTTGACGGGGATCTTCTGCAGGTAGATCCCGATTTCGTCCAGGGCCAGGTGATCTTTGACCCATTCCAGGCACTTCCCCGCCGTCTCCATCTCGGCAAAGTAGTTGAACTTTCCCGGGCGGGCGCCCACGATGGCGGCGATCATGGCGCCGGCATCCACGATGGACTTGTCCACCACCGTGGAGACCCAGCCGGAAGTCCCCGCGTAGATATGAGTATCGCCGCTGGATACGGCTCCGGCGCCCACCCCGATCAGGGAGGCGTCGCCGCCGCCGCCAAAGACGGGGGTTCCTTCGGCCAGACCCAGCTCTGCCGCCGCCTGAGCCGTCAGCTTCCCTACCTGGTCCGTGGATTCCCTGATCTCGGGCAAATGGTCCATGTTGACTTTCAGGAGCTTGCAGACCGCCTTGCTCCAGCCCTGCTTCCCTTCCCGGATGTTGTAGAGCAGGGTGGCGAAGGCGGAGTCCCGGGTCATAATAAACTGCCCCGTGCAGCGGGAAATTAAGTATTCCTTCACATCCAGCCACTTGTAGACCCGGCGAAAAAGGTCGGGTTCGTTTTTCTCCACCCACTTGTATTTCCAGACCGGGTCCTTCACGCTGGCGGCCACCGCTCCTGTTTCTTTCAGGGAGACCAGCAGCTTGACAATATTGGCCCCGGCGATTTGCAGGCCGTGGGCCATCCCCTCCCGGATTTCTTCCCGGGCCCGCTGGTCCATGTAGCTCATGGCCCGGCGCACCGGTTCGCCCTCCCGGTCCACCAGCACCAGCCCCTGCATCTGGGAGCAGAAAGAGATTCCGCCGATGCTCCGGGGATCGATGCCCGTCTTCTCCAGGAGCTTGCGGGTGGTGGAGGCCATGGCCGCCCACCACTCCTGGGGGTCCTGCTCGGCGCCGCCGTTGTCCAGGATGTAGAGATTATACCTCTCCGTTTCCGACTCCAGGAGTCTGATCCGCTGGCCGATTTCAAAGAGGCAGGTTTTGAGCCCCGTAGTGCCCACATCGTAGGTAATGACGCGCAACGGCTCCTTCACAATATCCCCTCCCGCTTTTATGGATTAAACGAGGCTTTGATAAACTTCATAAGCTGTTCCACCACCAGTTCGTCCTTTTCCAGAATGTCTTCTCCGGCATAGATTTTGAAGCGTTCCCGGTAATAGTCGCAGGCATAGGAAAACTGGAGCATCATGAAGAGGTTGTCCAGGAAAAAGGAGAAGAGCCGCGGAGAATATTCCCCGCTGATGATCCCCTCTTTCTGAGCCTGCTCCACCAGGGAAGAGTAGACCCGAGCCGATATGGTTTCCATCTCGGCGGCCAGCTCCCAGGTAAGTTCCGAATTGCTTTCCGCGGTAATTTCGTTGTAAAGCATGATCAGGTGGCGCTGGCTGCGGGAATGTTCCTGGATCAGCCGGATAATTTTTTCCAGTTTCACCAGGAGGGGCTCCCGGGAAACCAGGACTTCGTTGAGCACCTGCTCCAGGGTTTCCACCCCGTGGTGAACGCAGGTTAAAAAGAGGTCCTTCTTGGTATCGAAGTATTTATAGATGGAGCCGACGCTGATGCCGGCCTTCTCGGCGATGGTGTTGATATTGGCATTGTCGAAGCCGTGGTGGGCAAATTCATGGATGGCCGTTTCCAGCAGGTTTTTCCGCCTCTCTTCGGGGATCCGGTCGAAAATCTCTTTGTGGAATCTTTTTTTCATGTAAACCTCCCGGGACAACTGTTGTAGATTCTGTTGTATGAGTGACCGCTCACTCATACCTTATTTTAGCATAAGTTGTAGTTAAAAGAAAATCACATAATTCGCAAATAATAAGACAAGTTTTGCAAAATACGGCAGGAAATTGGATTTAAAGCGCCGAAGATCCTATTTAATTAGCCTTTAAAGTGTCCTGCGGCCTCATAATACTTTAAAGAAAGGATTTGCAAAAGCGTGAACGAGAAAAAGCTTGGAAAGGGTAAAGCTGCCATAGGGTGGGAGATTTTAAAAGCAGCTATTTACCTGGTGGGCATGGCCACCGGGGTTCTCTTTTTCTTCAACTGGATCGGCGTAATCATCGGGGTGGTCTACTTTCTTAGCTTCAAAGGCTTCTGGCGTTTTAACGGGTTCATGCTGTCCCTGGTCCTGGCTTTGGCCAACAACGGGCCGACCCGAGGCCTGGTGGAGCGCACGGGGATATACCCCCTTAACCTTGTGGCTTATATTGTGGGGGGCACCCTGGGCCTCTCTTTCCTGCTGCAGATTATCGTGGCCCTCTTATCCTTGCACCCGCCTTTCCGGCAATTCAAAAGCCGGCTGGTGGAGAAGGTGTCCGCCGCCCTGGATCGCCGAAAGCCCCTCCGCACCCTGGTCCTGGCGCTGATTATTGCCGCTCCCCTGGTTCTCATGGCCAGCGTCAATATTGACCTGGGGGTGGCTTTTGACAACGACCCGAAGCTGCTCTGGATCCATGCTCCTTCTACTGTGGCGCCGGAAGCGGAGTTTGATCTCCAGGTGCAATGCTGGGACCGGTTTGAGCGCATCAGTGCCGTTTACAAAGGCACCGTGGAGTTTTCCCTGGAGTCTTATAGTTTAACAAACCTGGAACCCATGGATGACGTGGAGGCCGTCCTCCCGGGACCTTATACCTTTACCGGTTCGGACCGCCCCTCGGATATGGCCTACCGCCTGGACAACGGCAAAGACAACGGCAGGCGCACCTTCACGGCCCGGATCGACACTCCCGGGGTCCACTATATCAAGGTGGCCGATTCGGAGACGGGCAATACTTATTACAGCAACCCCATTCTGGTTGCCGATAGCCCCGGCCGAATCTACTGGGGGGATATCCATACCCACAGCATATTCTCCGACGGCAGCGGCACGCCGGAGCACCACTTTTACTATGCCCGCCACGTGGCCCTGCTGGATTTTCATGCCTTGACCGACCATGGGGAGATCATCCAGCTGGGCCGGAACCGGATCTGGCGGATGGTAGAGGAGGCCAATAAAGCCAATACTCCGGGGGAGTTTGTTACCTTCCTGGGGATGGAATATACGAACCATAATACGGGGCATTATACCTGCATCTTCGACGGGGACGAACTGCCCACGGATCCGGTAATCAACGCCCCTTATTTCTCCTTGAGCGACAAGATACCTACTCCCAACGAGCTCTGGCAGGTGCTGGATGAATTCACGGAGGCTGCCGGCTGCCGGGCCTTGGCCCTTCCCCACCATACCGTCACGGAACGCTTCATGCAGGACTGGACCTACTATAATCCCAAGTACGTGAAGCTGGCCGAGGTGACCAGCACCCACGGGGATAACCTTTACGAGGCCGACCACCCGTTAAACTACCGGGGTTCCACCGCCGCTCCCCCCAAGGGGACCAGGGGCTGCTCCATTACCGCCGCCCTGCAGATGGGGCTGAACCTGTCGCTGTATGCTTCCAGCGATTCCCACGACGGCCACCCGGGACATGACCTGGCTCACGCGGGGGCCTGGGTGGGCCACCAGCGGCCCTGGACTATCTGGTGGACCCGGTTCGACAAGCCCTACCCGGGCGGGATCACCGCTGTGTATACCGATGACTTCTCCCGGCAGGGGATCTTTTCCGCCCTGGAAAACCGCTCCCTTTATGCCTCTTCCGACCACGGCCGGCCGCTCCTCTTCTTTTACGTCAACGGAAGGAGCGTGGGGGGCGACTCCACCCTCCTGGTAGAGAGCCCGGATACCCCCCGGGAGATCCGGGTATTCCTGGCCCAGGACGGCGCCCCGGCGGCCCCGATAAATGGCGGCGCCTTGGCAGACCCCAACTGGAAGCCCAACTGGAGGGCCACCGTGGAGATTTTGAAGAACGGTTCTCTGCTGGCGGCCATCCCCGTCTCCCGGCCCGTGGAAAAAGTCACCTTTACCGATACGGAGCCCGTTGCGGGAGCGGCCTTCCGGGACTGCGTGAAGATAGACGGCCAGTACTATATCAATGCTTACAGCGACAACCCGGTGGAGCCGGAGACCCTGAACACGGGCGGAAGAGACTTCTACATCATTCGCGTGGTCGGCGAAAATGGCCGCCACGCCTATATCGGGCCTATCTGGGTGCAGGTGGGTTGATTTTGGTGCCAGGCACGTCAACTTTGTCAACTTTTTTGAACCGGGGGAGGGGGCGGTAACTTGGGCTCATCCCTGGCACACCCGGCCGTTATGGTCCCGTATAGTTGCATTTTGGGATAAACCAAAGGACGTCCTGCTGATATATGCAGCAACACATATCAGAAGAACCGCCCCCCCGATATACTTTGGAATGAACCATTGGAATGAACCAAAAGGTACGTCTTCCTATGAGCCCAGGTTAAAGGCAGCGATTCGCTGTGATCGATTGACAAAAGAGGGTAAATAAGGTACACTTTTAGATGAGTGACTATTCACTCACTTGCCGCTCTAAAAATTGATATGATTTACAGGGAGGGGAAGAGATGGACCAGAGATTCGCTATATCGGAGTATCCCGATGCGTCCGCGATTATTAAACAGCTGGATGAGCTGATCAGGAAGCCTATTTATACCATCAAGCCCGAAGCCCTGAGGCGCTACGAGGAAGAGTATTACGGGAAGAAGTGCCAAAAATCGAAGGCCATGATCGATAAGGCCAAGGAGATTATCCCCGGGGGAGTGCAGCACAACCTGGCCTTCAACTATCCCTTCCCCCTGGTGTTCACCAAGGCCGAAGGGGCCTACCTCTATGATATAGACGGCAACCGCTATTACGATTTCCTGCAGGCCGGCGGCCCCACCCTGCTGGGCTCCAACCCGGTGGAAGTCAGGGAGAAGGTTTTCGAACTCCTCAACGAGTGCGGCCCCTCCACGGGACTATTCCATGAATACGAGTACAAGCTGGCGCAAAAGATTTGCCAGCTGATGCCCTCAGTGGAGATGTTCCGCATGCTGAACTCGGGAACGGAGAGCTGCATGGCCGCGATCCGGGTGGCCCGCCTGGCTACCGGCAAGAAGTATATCCTGAAAATGGGGGGGGCCTACCACGGCTGGAGCGACCAGCTGGCTTACGGCATTCGCATCCCCGGTTCCAAGTGGACCCAGGCCCCCGGTATTCCTCTCCACATCTTCAAATATACCCAGGAGTTTTTCCCCAACGATTTAAATGATCTGGAGCGGAAGTTAAAGCTTAACCGGCTCCGCGGGGGGACGGCGGCAGTCTTTATGGAGCCGGTGGGTCCGGAAAGCGGCACCCGGCCCCTGGACTATAATTTTAACAAAGGGGTGGAGGAACTCTGCCGCAAGTATGGAGCCCTGCTGATTTTTGATGAGGTGGTAACTGCATTTCGCATCGGGCTCTCCGGAGCCCAGGGATATTTCGGAGTTTCCCCGGACCTTACCGTTTTCGGCAAGATTGTTGCCGGGGGCTATCCCAGCGCCGGCGGGCTGGGCGGCAAGAAGGAGTACATGAAGTACCTGGCCGCCGGAATCCAGACGGGAGACAGAGTGAAAAAGGCCCTGATCGGCGGGACCATGGCAGCCAACCCCTTGAGCTGCGTGGCCGGCTACTACACCCTCTGCGAGATCGAGCGCACCAATGCCGCCCAGAAGGCCGGGCGGATGGGGGACCGCCTGACCAAGGGGCTGCAGAAGCTGATCAAGAAGTACAATTTGCCTTTCGTAGCTTTCAACCAGGGCTCCATCGTGCACCTGGAGACGGTGGGCACCATGCACTTTGCCATCGATTGGAGCAAACCCTGGCGCATCCCCGGGATCATCAAGGCTACCTCCGAGCGCAAGAGGGAGATGGAGCACATGGGGGCCGCCTACATGGCCGAGGGTATCGTCACCCTGGCCGGAAGCCGGCTTTATACCAGTGCCGCCTATACCGAAGAGATGATCGACGACGCCCTCTCCCGCTTCGAGCGGGTGTTTGCCAACGTAGGCAAAAAGGAGTAGTCGGCCACCGGGAAGGCCGGACTAAAGCGGCGGAAAGGAAAGATAGCCGACGGCAAGCCTTTTTGGAAATGTTAAGCGGATTAAAATGAGCGGCAGGCGAGGTGGGAAGATGGAGCTCCAGAAGGCAAAAGAGCTGGTGGTGCTGGCCGGCAGGCAGCTGGTGGAGGCGGGGCTGATTGCCCGGACCTGGGGCAATGTCAGCTGCCGGGTCAGCGCAACCCGTTTTGTAATCACTCCCAGCGGGAGGGCTTACGAGACCCTGACCCCGGAAGAAGTAGTGGCCGTAAATTTAGAAGACGGCAGCTACGAAGGCGAGATCAAGCCTTCCTCGGAGAAGGGGATCCATGCCGAGGCCTATAAACACCGTCCGGAGGTCAACTTCATCATCCATACCCACCAGCTGAACGCTTCCATGGTCAGCCCCCTGGGCCTGGACGTGCCCGTCCGGGACCCCGCCGCAGCGCAGATTATCGGCGAGCGGGTGCCCTGTGCCCGCTACGGCCTGCCCGGTACCGGAAAGTTGAAGAAGGCCGTGGCCGAAGCTCTGGAGCAGTGGAAGAACAGCCGGGCCATCCTGATGGCCTACCATGGCGCTCTCTGCCTGGGGCGGGACTACGATGAAGCGTTCCGGGTGGCCTCGGAACTGGAAAAGGTATGCCGGGATTTTGTTCTCCACCGCTACCGGGAGATAAGCGGTGGGGAAGAGGTGGGCGAAGACCAGCTGCGGGATTATTTCGTGGCCAAGGCCTCCGGAAAGGCCGTCGCCGGTTTTCCCCACTTTCTTTACAACAGCGAGCGGGAAGGCGACAGCTTCAAGCTTTATATCAAGGCCAGCGAGGAGGAGCCCTTTCCCGGCGGGGAAGGAGATTTCATCCGCTGCCGCCTCCTGGAACCGGGTCCCGGAGAAGAAGAGCGTTTTCCGGAAGCGGAGATCCACCGCCGCATCTACCGGCGGTATAAAGATATCCGGGCAATCCGGCACGGCCTGGCTCCCGACATCGTGGCCGTTTCGCGCACGGGCCGGGAGCTGCGGCCGCTGCTGGACGATTTTGCCCAGCTCATCGGGGTTAGCGTCCGGGTGGCGCAGAATGGAGGCAACCCCGGGTCGGCGGAAGAGATCGCCAGAAAGCTAAAAGGACGCTACGCCGTCCTGCTCCGGGGCAACGGTGCCCTCTGCTGCGGCCCCTCCCGAGGCGATGCCACGGCGGCCCTCATGGTCATGGAAAAGGGCTGCAAAGCCTTAATCGGGACCAGCCTTTTCGGGAGGGTCCGGCCGATCAACTTCCTGGAATCCGCCCTGATGCGCTTCGTCTACCTGACCCAGTATTCCAAGAAAGCTGCCGCCAAGTAAAACGCCCCCCTCTGGGTTCAATGCGGCCCGGCTCTGGAGGAAAGCCGGGCCGCTGTGATTGGGAATAAAATCGCGCTAAGAGTATATTTGGGCTACTTTTACCGATGCTTTACTATGGGAATTTATCCTCCGGGTCTTTATTTTTATGACTCGCCGCCGCTTCCGCCGTCACCGCCGCCGTTGCCTCCATTTCCCGGTTCCTCCGGAGGCGGCAGCTCTTCAAAGATTGCAATCAGGGAGCGGCTCGCCTTCAGGATAAAGGTATATTCAGCCTCGGTACTCACGGTGGCGCCGTTTTCCTGCCACTCCTTGAAGCGGTAGCCCTCCCTGGGAATTGCCTTCACCGTTACCTCCGACCCCCTGGGATAGATGCCTCCTCCTTGGAGTTCTCCCCCTTGTTCCGGAGAGGCGGTCAGGACTAATTCCAGAGTTTCCACGAAGCAAGCCGTCAGGCTGCGGTCTCCCGTTACCGTTAGCTGGAGCTCTGCCGCCTTGCTTACGACCTTGTTCCCTTCCTTCCAGCAGTCGAAGACATAGCCGGGATTCGGGGTTGCGATAATGGTGATCGTGGTCCCGTAGGGGAAGGTGCCTCCGCCCTGGACTTTTCCGCCGGCAGCGGGCTCCTTGGCAAGAGTTATATTAAAGGAGGTCCTGTAGCTGGGGAGGTTCCTGATGGCCACCAGGGGCAGGGCGCGGGTTTTCTGCCAGATTCCCGGCAGATCGGCCATTTTTAAATAAGAGGCGGTATATCTCCCGATCTCCACGGTAATGCAGGGGATTTTCAGGTTGTGTACCGCCCAGGCGGTCAGGTGGGCGCCAAAGTTGCGCACGCGGTTGTGCAGCGCCTCCCGGGGATGGATCCCGTAGCCGGAATATGCGGAGATGGCCTGGGCAATCTTCAAGTCTCGCTGGTAATTGGCGACGCTGTACTCGTCCTGGAAGTAGTACCAGAATAAATATTCCCCGCTGGAATGGTAGGTAAGGACCAGCTCGAAGCTGCTCTGCCGGATCAAGTTGGCCAGGGCCCTGCTTTCGGGCTCGCTCTCGGGAGCCGGGCCCGGGTAATTCTCGTACCAGGGCTTGCGGGGATTGTCAGGGTTCAAGTCCCGCACCATGGTCCAGCCGTTGGGGCCGGCCGAATGCTGGCGGTTCAGATCCACGCCCCGAATGTTGGCTTTCCAGCGGGTAAAATCGTCGGTACGGAGCGGCTTCATGGCCAGCAACTCCTCGTGCCGGGAGGGATCCACGGCGGCCAGCCCGCGCTGGGAGAGGATTACCCCGTCGGGATTCTGCATGGGGACAAAGACCAGGGTGTACTGATCCAGGACCGGCCGCACCGGGTAGCCGTCCACGGAGCCGTTGCGGTAGTACTCCCGGGCATAGGTTTCCGCCGTCCTGACCAGCAAAGGGGTGGTTAGCCATTCCCGGGCGTGGGTAGCCCCCGTCAGCAGGACCTTTTTCTTGCCCTTGCCCATGGTTAGCGACCAGAGGGGGCGGCCTTCTACGGAGCTGCCGATACTGCCCAGGCTGATGAGATCCGGGTAGGCAGCCTGGAGAGACTTCAAATCTTTAACCATCTGCTCGTATGTATAGATTGTGGAGGCCGGAAGGGGGTAGACAGAGTAGAGCACCCCCGCCGGGGAAGAGGGCTTGGCGGCGGCCGCTTTTTCCTCTTCCTCTTTATCCCCTTCTTCATCTTCCGGTTCCTCCGCCGGCTCCTCCCCGGGCAGGGCCACGGTTATCCTGGCGATTGCAATTTCGTCTCCTTCTCCGCTGTCCTCCGCCTGGCCGTATTGATCCCTGTCTCCGGAGGGAAAATCCACCGGGGCAGTGTTTACCGGCTCGATAATGAGGGCAAGCCCGGCCAGAGAAAAGATTACAAGAAGCAGGATTACGGATTTAAGGCGGGCCATATGGCAACCTCCATTGGCAGAGCATTATTCCGGGACCAAACAGCCCTGGGAGCGTTAAACAAGCATTAACCTTTTAAAAACCTGGTCTCAACTTCCCTTTTATCGGCTTGAAATAACGTCAACGGGTTAAAAACCTTACTAATAACTTGGCTTTTGTTGGGGTCATTATTTATTTCTTGGAGGAGGCGCTTTTTTCCTTCGACGAGAAAAGGAAAAATATGACACTAAACATTTTTAATCGATGAAACCCTTAGACCAGGTTGTCTTCTACATTGGCGATCATTTTTTTTATCTCTTCGATGGTAAAAGGTATGATCATGCTGCTGCCGCTGGGAGTATATTTAAAGGTCCTCTTTAATAAAAAACACATAAAAGAGGCCGCCGCCATTGTGCGGCTCGCATCCGCTGCCATTGAAGCCTACCAGCTTGTTTTCTCCTCGGCTTGGTTTTTCCCCGGGCTTTCGATGTGGATGACATTTTAATCAATACTCTTAGCGGCGTCATCGGTTACTATATCAGTTCCGTAATTGTGCAGAAATTTTCCCCCAGGCTGCTGTTGACCCGGCATCTTTAAAAAAGTCCTTCCCATGGGGAAGGAGAGGGCAAAAGCGCGGCAAAAGGTTCCGGCTAATAATTAGTTGATAAGCCATATCCCGCTGGAACCGAACAGAATGGTTGCGATAAGCAGCAAGCGCATCGCCTGCCAGTAATTTAGCTCTTTCAGGC
>LFRQ01000080.1:0-756 GCA_001512835.1 Clostridia bacterium DTU022 | reverse complement strand
TTCCGGGATGGTATAATAACCGTAGTGCGTGCGGCCCTGGCCGGTGGCCGAGGCCGGGTTGTCCAGGGCCGGATATGAGAGGGGAATAAAGGTGGCCAGCATTGCCCGGGAAGGGGTTCATATGTTGCCGCAGCGGCTCCTATTCTGCCTGCTGTGCCTTGCTTTCTTGCTGGCGGCCGCCTCCTGCGGGGAGGATCTGCCCCCCCTGGAGGGGGAGATCACGGAGCTGGCGGAAGACTTTCTGGCCTGCCTGGCAGCCGGCGACTACCGCGCCGCCGCCGGCTACTTCGATGCCAGGATGAAGCGGGCCATGCCGGCGGGGGAGCTGGGTCTGGCCTGGAAATCGCTGCAGGAGCAGGCGGGAGAGTATCAGAATGTATTGGCCCGGCGCATGGTGACGGAAGACGGGTACCAGACGGTGGTGGCCACCACCCAGTTTGAAGAAGCCGTGGTGGACATCCGCATGGTATTCAACCAAGACCGGCGCATCGCCGGCTTGTGGTTCAGGCCCCCGGAATGGTCCGGTGAGGAATACACTTATCCTTCCTACGTGGATCCGGAAAGCTTTACGGAGGAGGAGGTGGCCGTAGGCGAAAGACAGTGGACGCTTCCCGGAACCCTGACCCTCCCGGAAGGGCCCGGTCCTTTCCCGGCGGTGATCCTGGTCCACGGTTCCGGACCCCAGGACCGCGACGAGACCATCGGCCCCAACAAGCCGTTCCGGGACCTGGCCGGAGGGCTGGCCAGCCGGGGCAT
>LFRQ01000054.1 GCA_001512835.1 Clostridia bacterium DTU022 | reverse complement strand
CTGGCCTTGCATTTTTTGCATATCATGTTTTTGGAAACGCACTGAAAATATGCTCTCTCAATTTTTCAAACCGGCCCTCTGCCGAGCCCCCCAGCAGCTTAAGGAGCAAGCTTAACCTGCTGCGCTATTAAAATAAGAGCATTATCGGAAAAGGTTGACAGTAAAAACAGATAATGGCTATAATGGCTCCAGATCAAATCCCGCGCGGTGCAAAATCCCTGTCGGAGGTGGATAATGAAAGTCAGCCAATGTGTCGCCCTGGTTACCGGAGGGGCATCCGGCCTGGGGGAAGCGGTAGTGCGCCGCCTGGCCAATAGCGGCGCCAGAGCGGCCGTCCTGGACCTGGATGAAGAAAAAGGCGCCGCCCTGGCCGAGAAGCTGGGCGGGGCCGCCATATTTTTAAAAACCGATGTGACCGATGAAGAGAGTGTCAAGGCCGCCGTGGAGGCGGCACTAGAGCGGCTGGGAAGGATTAATCTCCTGGTCAACTGCGCCGGGATTGCCCCGGCAGCCAAGGTGCTGGGCAGGGGCGGCCCCCATAGCCTGGATCTGTTCGTCAAGGTAATCCAGGTCAACCTGGTGGGCACCTTTAATGTAATCCGGCTGGCAGTGGAAAAGATGGCCGCCAACCCGCCCGGAGAAGACGGGGAAAGAGGGGTTATCATCAATACCGCCTCCACCGCCGCTTTCGAAGGCCAGATCGGCCAGGCCGCTTACAGCGCCTCCAAGGGCGGAGTGGTCAGCCTTACCCTGCCCCTGGCCCGGGAGCTGGCCTCCCTGGGCATCCGGGTCGTGACCATAGCCCCGGGAATCATGGAGACCCCGATGCTCCTGGGGATGCCGGAAATGGTCCGGGAGTCCCTGGGAAAAGCGGTTCCTTTTCCCCAGCGCCTGGGAAAGCCTGAGGAATTCGCCATGCTGGTGGAACAGATCGTGGAGAATACCCTGCTCAACGGTGCCTGCCTCCGCCTGGATGGAGCCCTGCGCATGCAGGCCCGGTAGCCAAAGCAAAGCCGGGCGGCAGCGTTCATCCCCCGTTCCATGCATATCCTGAAAATTAATGCCAATGCTAATAAATGGGAGCTGCACCCTGCCGTGAAACGGCTGCAATTTTTTCTGCTTTATCTTTATAAAAACGCCCGGCAGTACTGGAAAGGGTCCCGAGCCGCCGGAACTTCCTCCTTACATCCAGGGGCCGGAGGGCGGCCTGCGCCGGGAGCCGGCCGGGAGCCGGCAGGAAAGCACTCCTTCAGTCCAGAAATAAAAGCTTAAGGAAGACGGCAGGACGCAAGAAAGGGATGAGCAAGCTGTTGAATTGGGCAAGGGCAAATATTCTGTCCAGATTCCGCCGGCGTTGGAGAGCACTTCGCAAACGGTTTGATGAAGTCATCGAACAGCAAGTGGTAGAGATGAAGGGGGACCCCGGCAAGGTTTCCTTAGGCTGCGCCCTGGGTCTGGGTATTAATTTTATTCCCACCCTGGGGCTGGGTTTTGCCATCGCCTACGGCCTGGCGGCGCTGACAGGAGCCAACCGGATCTGCGCTATTGCCACCAGCCTGCTGACGGGACCGTTGGTGCCCCTTAAGTACGCCTTTAACCTCTTGATCGGGGGAGTGGTCTACGCCCACGGTACAGACACCAACTTGATGGACCTGATCATCAGGCAGTATGCCTTAATGTTTAAAATTGGCGAGCTCAAGGCCAAGCTGTTTGGCTTTCTTGAATTCTTCGGCACAACCTTTATTATCGGCTCGATTATCAACGCCTTGCTCTTTGGAACCCTCTTCTATTTCGGTGTACATGCCCTGCTCAAGAAGAAATTTAACGGGCCGTAAAATATCCGGGCACCCGGCCGGAACGGGGCAAAACAAAAAAAGCCCCTTATTTTCCGGGGCCTCTTAAAAGCATGCCTTAACCGGCGCCGCATCGCCCAGAATCGCCCCTGAAAAGGGGCCTTTTTTGATCCCCCGCGCTCAGAATTTGGCGGCCGCCGGAGACTTTTGCTGAACCCTGCGCTTGCCCGGGAAATACCCGCTCCGGAAGCAGCCCCGGAACACTAAAGGATCGCCGCCAGGGGGGCCTTGTCCAGGAAGTAGTCCATCAGTTTAAAGCCCTCTTCCACGAAGCAGGAGCTCTTCCCGGCCGCTGCTTCGTCAAAGCTCAGCCCGGGCTTGACGTCCGCCGCACCGCTCCGGTAAATCAAGAAGGGCACCGGGTCGCCGGTATGGGTTCCCAAGGCCAGGGGGGTGGGGTGATCGGGAAGAAACATCAGCTTGAAGTTCACTCCCGCTTCCGCCAGCCCTTCCATTATTTCCCGCACTAGCTGTTGATCGATCAGTTCCAGGGAGCGAACCTTGTTCTCAATCTCCCCCCGGTGGCCGCATTCATCGGGGGCCTCCAGGTGAACAAAGACAAAATCCAGCCCGTTCAATAAGGCTTCCACCGCCGCCCGGGCTTTCCCGGCAAAATTGGTATTCAGGGTGCCGTCGGCTCCCTCTACGGGGATGGACTCCAGGCCGGCACAGATTCCGATCCCTTTAACCAGGTCCACAGCGGAGATGACCGCACCCCGCACGCCGTATTTCTCGGCGAAAGAGGGCAGTTGAGGGCGTCTCCCTTCGCCCCAGACCCAGATGGAATTGGCCGGATTCAGCCCCCTTTCCCCGCGCTTCCGGTTTACCGGGTGGTCCTTTAAGAGCCGGTGGCTTTTCACCATCAACTCCAGGATCACCTCCTTCTCCCGCCCCCGGGGGAGAAAGGGCTCAATAACCTGCCCGCTGATATCATGGGGAGGGGTAAACTGCCAGTCATAAGGCCCCTCTCTCCATAAAATCAGGTGGCGGTAGCCGACTCCCGGGTAAAACCTGATCTTCTCCGTTGCCAGCGCCTCGTTGAGCTCGGCAATCAGCTCCCGCGCCTCGTCGCTGCTGATCTGGCCGGCGCAGTAGTCCAGCATCCGCTTCCCGGAGTAGGGTTCGTCATCGGAGAGGGTAACCAGGTTGCACCGGAAGGAGACATCCCCGGGCTGCATCTCCACACCCATGCTGGCCGCCTCAAATGGGGAGCGGCCGCTGTAATAGCGCCGCGGGTCGTAGCCCATTACCGAGAGGTTGGCGATATCGCTGCCGGCCGCCAGGCCCGGGGGGACAGTCCTGACCAGCCCCATCTCGCCCCGCTGAGCCATGTAATCCAGGGTCGGGGTGGCCGCCGCCTGCAAGGGGGTCCGCCCCCCCAGTTGCTGCACGGGATAGTCCGCCGCTCCATCCGCTAAGACAATGACATATTTCAATTCCCTTTCTCCTTTGTTGCCGAAATTGCTTTCCAGGCCATCTCCACCGCCTCTTCCGGGGTGCGCGCCTCCATCACCTTCTCCTTCAAAGGCCGGGGCGGCCTTATTTGCCAGGTATGCAGCCCGATGACCGGCTTCCCCATCTTCAGGCCCAGGGCAATCTCCGACAGGGTGCCGTACTCGCCGCCCACAGCGATTAAGGCGTCGGCAGCCCTGGCCAGCACCGCGTTGCGCCCCTCCCCCAGGCCCGTGGGGAGGGCCAGAGTTAAAAAGGGGTTGCCCCGGCGCTCCTCGCCGGGCAAGATACCGATCACCATGCCCCCGGCATTTTTGGCGCCCCGGGAGGCGGCTTCCATGACCCCGCCGCCGCCCCCGCAAAGGAGCACCCCGCCCCGGGAGGCGATTTCCGCTCCTACCGCCTCGGCCAGGACGGCGGTTTCGCGGTCGCAGCGCGAAGCTCCCACCACGGCTAGGTAGTACATTTTTGGCCTCCTTTTCCAACCATTTCATTATATCACGCTCTATAAGGGCAGACAATTAGGCAAAAGAGGCGGGTCGGCGGGCGGCGGTCTAATGGCGGAGCGGCTTCCGGCGGCCCCGCCCTGACCGGCGGCGGCGAGTTCAGCACCGGTCAGGGAGATTAGGAAGATTAAAGGAAGAAGGGAGCCTGTCCCGGGGGCGGGGCTCCCTTCTTCCTTGCTTCCAGCTTTCTTCTGTCTGCTTTATTTGAAAAATACGTGATTTCCAATAACGGTGGTCACCGGCCGGCTGCGCACCCACCAGTTGCTGGTCTTCGCCGGGTTGTAGAAGCCCGTGGCCCCCAGGGAGGGATCGGACCCGTTCAAGGCCTCCTGAACCGCCCGGTGAGCCGAGGCCCCGGCGGGCAGGTTAATCCGCCCGTCCTGAACCGGCGAATACTGGTAGTAGCCGTTCACTACCTGCAGGATTACCTGGCGGACCGTGTTGGGATAGAGGGGGCTCTTCACCCGGTTAAGGACCGATGCCGCTACCGCCACCTGGCCCAGGTAGGGCTCCCCGGCCGCTTCGGCGTGAACCAGCCGGGCGAAAAGATCCAAGTCCGCCGCGGAAAGCTGCAGGCCGCTGGTAGGCGGCAGGCTGACGGGACCGGGGATATTCAGCAGCTGCCCCGGGTAAATAAGATGGGGATTGGAGAGGTTATTGGCCGCAATCAGGGAAGCCAGGCTGATACCGCAGCGCTGAGAGATCAGCCACAGAGTATCCCCGGCAACAACCTGGTACTGCCGGCCCGAGGCGCTGCCGCTCCCCGGAATGATTAGGGTCTGCCCCGGGTAGATCAGATTGCAGTTCCAGAGATTATTGGCCTTGGAGATGGCCTCCACCGTAGTGCCGAAGCGCTGGGAGATCAACCAGACCGTATCTCCCCATTGCACGGTATAGCGCTGCTGCGCCGCAGCGCTCCCGGGACCGATCAGCAGAGCAATCACTACCACCAGCAGACAGATCCTCAGGAACCTTCGGTTCATAAGTTAAGTAAACCTCCTTTGATACGCCTCCGGGGTTAGCTGACGGGTTAGGGACAGGAGTTATCCCTCCGTTTAGAACGGTTCACCCCCAAGAAAAATGGGTCCCCCGTATAAACAATTCGGCGTTATGTTAACTTGAGTATAGTTAAAAAAAAAGAACCTGGCAAACAGGCTCAGCGAAGACAAGGCTTCCCTATTGTTAATAAGCGATAACAAATTGTTAACATATCTTAAATATTGGCCTTTATCAGCCCGATGGTAATATGCGGCGCCATTTCATCCCGTTTCCACGCCCCGGTGGTGAACCAGTTCCGCCACCTTCTCCCCGGAAGAATCCATCCTGATGGCGACCACGTCGAAGCGGCAGGGGAGTTCTCGGCCCACCCTGTGCTGCAAATAATAAAGGGCCAGCTTCCTGAGCCTGGCCGCCTTGGCGGGGGTAATGGATTCCACGGCTTCCCCGAAACGGCGCCCCCGCCGGGTCCTTACCTCCACGAAAACCAGGACGCCTCCCTCCCTGGCCACAATATCGATCTCGCCCAGGGAGCAGCGGTAGTTGCACTCCAGGATGGCCAAGCCCTGGGAGAGCAGGTAGCGGCGGGCAGCCTTTTCNNAGCCTTTTCTCCCGCCTCTCCCAGCTGCCGCCGGCTCAGTCCCATCCCGCCTCCCCCTCCTCTTCCGCCGGCGTCAGCCGGAAAGAGCGGCGGTGAACCGGGCAGGGGCCAAAATCGGCGATAGCCCGGCGGTGTTCCGGGGTGGGATAGCCCTTGTTTCGGTCAAACTGGTAGTGGGGATAGCGGCGGTGCAGCTTCAGCATCAAGCGGTCCCGGGTTACCTTGGCCAGAACGGAAGCGGCGGCGATGGAGAGGGAGAGCCCGTCCCCCCCCTTGAGGGCTTTCTGGGGCAAATCCAGCCCCCGGATGGGGAAGCCGTCCACCAGCACCATCTCCGGCTGCACTGGAAGGGCCGCCAGTGCCTTGCGCATGGCCTGCATGGTGGCCCCGTGAATGTTGAGGCGGTCGATGGTGGAGACGGAGCAAACCCCGATGCCGGTGGCCAGGGCCTGCTCCCGGATCTGCTGGTAAAGGCGCTCCCGCACCTCGGGCAAAAGCTTCTTGGAATCGTCGAGGCCGGCAATAGTCTTGCCGGGAGGCAGGATTACCGCCGCGGCGACGATGGGCCCGGCCAGGGGGCCGCGCCCCGCTTCGTCAACTCCGGCGATCAAGCGGATCCCCTGCTCCAGCAAAGCGCGCTCTTCCGCCAGCATCCTATGTAAGCGCCGCTCTTCCCGCTGCCGGCGCCCGACGCGCCTGCGGTAGCGCTGCAGCAGAATCCGGACCCCGGCCCGGCGGTCCCGGAGCAGGGCTTGTTCCTCTTCGGGGCTCAAGGTTGCCGCCTCCTCCAGGTAAGCGGCAATCTGGCTCAAGGTCATGCGCTCAAACATCTTCCTCCCCCTGCGCCTCCTCCTCTTCCGGCAAAGGCGGCTCCTCCAGGGTTAGAGGGCCCAGGCCCCCCCCCTGAAAATCCTTCAGCAGCAGGGCTGCCGCCCGCTCCCGGTCCACCTTGCCTCCCGGAAGCAGACATCCCAGGCGCTGCCCGATATGTTCCAGGAAAATTTCGGGAGGCTGATGCTCCGGCTCCGCCCCGGGATAGCGCCGGGAAAGGCGCCCGGCTTTTCCCCGCCGGACAAAGGCCTCCAGGAGCCAGAGAGCCAGCTTCTCGCCGCCGACAACCTCGGGAGGCAGCGCGCCCACGACCCCCAGGGGGAGCACCGTCTCGGGAGAGAGATCCGGCCACAGCACCCCGGGAGTATCCAGAAGCTCCACCCCGGGGAGAAGGCGGATCCACTGCTTCCCCCGGGTAATCCCGGGGCGGTTGCCGGTAGGGGCCACCCCGCGCTTAACCAGGTGGTTGATCAAGGTAGATTTTCCCACGTTGGGAATGCCGACGATCATAATCCGGAGGGGTCTTTTAATGCGGTAAGGCAGCAGGCTCCGGGCTTTCCCGTTTAAAAAGCGCATCAAGGAGGTAAGGGAGCGCTGCCGGTGAACGCTGTAAGCCATGGCCGGTATCCCCCGGCTTTCTAGGTAGGCAAGCCAGCGCTCTGTGGCGGAATTTTCGGCTTGATCGGCCTTGTGCAGCAGCACCAGCTGTTCCTTGCCGGCAATAAGGTCCGCCAGCCTGGGGTTATGGCTGCTCCGGGGAACGCGCGCATCCCTTAGCTCCACCACCAGGTCGATCACGCGCAGATCCTCCCGGAGCCGGCGCATGGTCCGGGCCATATTTCCAGGATACCAGCGGACCTCTTTCATTATTCCGCAACCTTTACTTCCAGGCTCCGGGCTTCCCAGATGGGCCAGAAGACGTACAGGGCCTTGCCCTTGATCTGCTCCAGGGAGACAAAGCCGACCGACGGGTCGCGGCTGTCCAGGCTGTTCATCCGGTAATCCCCCAGCAAAAAGACCGTTCCCGGGGGGACCACTACCGGGCCAAAATCCTGCGGTTCCATATCTTCCAGCAGGTACGGCTCTTCCATCAACTTCCCGTTCCGGAAAACCCGGCCGTCCTTGATCTCGATGGTGTCCCCTTCCACGCCTATAACCCGCTTGATAAAATCGCGGTGCGGTTCAAACTGGAAGACGACAATATCACCCGGCTGGGGGCTTTCGAAGCGGTAGATAAACTTGTTGACTACCAGCCGCTCATTTTCGTCCAAGGTGGGATACATGGATCGCCCTTCCACGACAAAAAACTCAAACAGAAAGATACGAATAAACAGGGCTACGGCCAAGGCAATCCCTATGGAGCGGATCCATTCCCAGATCTCTTTGGACTTGCTACTCATCTATTCATCCCAGCTTCTTTATAATGCTTTTTTCCACCTATTTCTCCCGCTTTTCCCGGATCCGGGCCGCCTTGCCCTTCAACTGGCGCAGGTAGTAGAGCTTGGCCCGGCGCACCCGGCCCCGCTTGACTACCTCGATTCGAGCAATCGCCGGGGAATGCAGGGGAAAGATGCGCTCCACCCCGACCCCGTAGGTAACCCGGCGCACGGTAAAGGTCTCCCGGAGGCCGGTCCCTTTCCGGCGAATAACCACGCCCTCGAATACCTGGATTCGCTCCCGGCTGCCCTCCACCACTTTAACATGAACCCGGACCGTATCTCCGGGAGCAAAGGAGGGGATGTCTTCCTTTAAATATTGCTTTTCAACCTCTTTGATTAAATCCACCGTCCAGACCTCCTCGAAAAATTACCCCTGATTTTCTTTCTCCAATTGTTCCAGATAAGCTCTATCTTCAGCCAACAAGTTGGCCTTTTTCAGCAAATCCCGCCTTCGTTCCCAGGTCAGCTTCAGAGCCTGGCGCCGCCTCCAGCGGGCGATCTCCCCATGGTTCCCCGAGAGAAGCACCGGCGGCACCTCCAGGCCGCGGTACACCGGGGGGCGCGTATACTGGGGATATTCCAGCAAGCCGGAGTTGAAAGACTCCTCCTGGACCGCCTCCTCGTCCAGGAGACCGGGCTGCAGGCGCACCACCGCATCGATTACCACCATGGCCGCCAGCTCGCCGCCGGTCAAGATATAGTCGCCGATGGAGATCTCATCGTCAACCAGGGCCAGCCTTACGCGCTCGTCGACTCCTTCATAGTGGCCGCAGAGGAAGATCAGGTGCTCCTGGGCGGCCAACTCCCTGGCCAGGTCCTGGTTGAACAGCCTTCCCCGGGGGCTCATCAGGATCACCCGGGGCCGGCCTCCGCTCTGCTCCTTCAGGGCCTCCACGGCCCGGAAAAGGGGCTCCGGCTTAAAAATCATCCCCTTTCCCCCGCCGTAGGGAGCGTCATCCACCTGGCGGTGCTTGCCGGGGGCAAAATCCCGCAGGTTCACCAGCCTGATCTCCACCAGGCCCCGGTCCACCGCCCTCTTGACCATGCTCTCCTGGAAGGGGCCCTGGAACATCTGCGGAAAAATGGTCACCACATCGATCTTCATCCCTATTTTACTCCTAAGCTACAGTTCTGCCAAGCCTTCGGGCAGCTCCACCACCATGGTTTTCTCCTCCAGGTTGACCTCCCGGACAAACTGCTTTACCGCGGGCAGGAGGAACTCCTTGCCCCGGGAATCCCGCACCAGGTAGAGGTCGTGCCCGCCGGTGGCGATGATATCCCGGACCTCTCCCAGGAGCGAGCCGTCGGCGGCTACCACCTTTAAACCCACGATCTGGTCCAGGTAGTAGCTCCCGGGGGGAAGAGGGAGGCGCTCCGCGGCAGGAATCAGGAGCAGGCTGCCCCTTAAGGCGGCCGCCTCTTCGGGGCTCTCTATGCCGGCCAGTTTAATCAACCAGAGCCGGCCGTGGACCGAGGCGCTCTCCACCTCCATGACCCGCCGCCTTCCATCCCGGAAAAGGGTAACCTGCTTCAGGCAGCGGCACCGTTCCGGAAAATCCGAGTATGGATAAACCTTAACGTAGCCGCGGACCCCGTAAGGAGACAGTATTTTACCGATTGTGGTCCATTCTTCATTCATCGTTCCGCCCCTTTTGGCTCCGGTTCTCCCTCTTTAGGGCATAATCTCCACCATCACCCGCTTGTTGTCCTTGTGGGCGGCAGCGCTAACCACCGTGCGAATGGCCTTGGCAATCCGGCCTTGCTTGCCGATAACCTTGCCCACATCCTCGGGGGCCACCCGCAGTTCCAGGATAATGGAACGCTCTCCTTCCACCAGTTGGACTTCCACTTCATCGGGATGGTCAACCAGTGCTTTGGCAATCTGCTCCAGCAGCAATTTCATCGCGATAACCTCCCGCATGACAGCTATTTGGTCAAGCCTGCTTTGTCGAACAGGGCCTTAACCGTATCGGAAGGCCTGGCGCCACGGGAAAGCCAAAGCTGTGCTTTCTCGGTATCGACCTCGAAGGTGGTGGGCTTCGTGGTGGGATTGTAGTAGCCAATCTCCTCGATGAACCTGCCGTCCCTGGGGAAGCGGGAGTCGGCCACGACAATGCGGTAGAAAGGTCTCTTCTTGGCGCCCATCCTCTTTAGCCTAATCCTTACTGCCAATTAATTCACCTCCGTAGATGTTACCACGGGAAGAAGGGGAAGCCCCTTCTCCCTTTCTTAAATTGCTTGAAACCCTTTTTCTGCATGGCCCCCATCTGCTTGACCAGCTTCTGCATCTGGGCAAACTGCTTCAGCAGCCGGTTCACATCCTGAACGGTAGTGCCGCTGCCTATGGCGATGCGGCGCCGCCGACTGTTATTAATGATGGACGGGTTTTGGCGCTCCTCCCTGGTCATGGAGTTAATCATGGCCTCGATCTTCACCAGCTGCTTTTCGTCCACGGCCAGCTGCCTCACTTCCCGGGGCAGCCGCCCCGCACCGGGGAGCATATCCAAAATGCTTTCCAAGGATCCCATGCTGCGCAGCTGCTGCAACTGATCCCGGAAATCATCCAGGGTAAACTGCTGGCGCCGCAGCTTCTCCTCCAACTCCTGGGCCTTGGCCCGGTCGAGGCTGGCCTCCGCCTTCTCGATGAGGGAGAGGACGTCGCCCATGCCCAGAATCCGGGAGGCCATCCGCTCCGGGTGGAAGGGCTCCAGGGCGTCGGTCTTCTCCCCTACCCCCACAAACTTGATGGGGCAGCCGGTCACAGCCCGCACGGAGAGAGCGGCCCCGCCCCGGGTATCCCCGTCCAGCTTGGTCAGGATCACCCCGCTTAAACCGATGGCCTGGTGAAATGCCGCCGCGGCGTTGACGGCATCCTGGCCGGTCATGGCGTCCACTACCAGAAGAATCTCCTGCGGCCGGATCCGGTCCCGGATCTCCTGCAGCTCCGCCATCATTATCTCGTCCAGGTGCAGCCGACCGGCGGTATCCAGGATCACGTAATCGTACCCTTCCCGCTTGCTCTCTTTTACCGCCTCTTCGCAGATCTGCAGAGGCTTGGCGTTTGCATCGCTATAAAAGGGAATGCCGGCGCTGCGGCTTAAAATCTCCAACTGTTGAATGGCCCCCGGCCGGTAAATGTCCGCCGCCGCCAGCAGCGGGCGGTGCCCGTGGCGGCGCAGGTAGTGGGCCAGCTTTATGGCCGAAGTGGTCTTGCCGGAACCCTGAAGGCCCACCAGCATGATCGTGGTAGGCGGCGATCCCGAGGCCAGGCGGCTCTGCTCCTGGCCCATGAGCCGGGTCAGCTCCTCGTGGACAATCTTAACCACCTGCTGGCCAGGAGTCAGGCTCTGCATTACCTCGTGGCCTACGGCCCGCTCCCTGATGGAGGCGACAAAGTCCTTAACCACTTTAAAATTAACATCCGCCTCCAGGAGAGCCAGGCGGATCTCCCGCATGGCCAGGTCCACATCCTTCTCGGTCAACTTGCCCTTGCCCCGCAGGCTGCGCAGGGCTTTTTGTAATTTTTCCGCCAGGTTGCTAAGCATATTCATCCCCAGTTTAGTTTAAATTAAAGTTTTTGGAGCAGCTCGTGGACCAGTTCCTGCAAGCGGCGCCGGTCGCCGGCCTCCAGCTCCTGTTTCTGGAGGATACTCTCGGCCTCCACCAGCCGCTCCTGCTGGAACTTGAAATATTGCCACAGCCCCAGCTTCTGCTCCAGCTCTTCCAAGGTGCCTACGGCTCTCCGGATCAGATCATACACCGCCTGCCGGCTAATGCCAAACTCGGCGGCGATCTCCCCCAGGGAGAGATCCTCCCGGTAGTAAAGGTCCAGCACCTGCCGCTGGCGCCCGGTCAAAAGGGGACCGTAAATATCGAAAAGCAGGTTGACCCGATTCAGCCGTTCAAGCATGGCCACTCCTGTCAAGGATTAAACCTTTACATAGTGTAGCAGATGGCTTTCAAAAAAGCAAGTTTCATTATTTTGTTGGTGCCTGGCACGTCAACTTTGTCAACTTTATTGAATTTTCTGACTTCAGTCCAGCGGAGGCGGACCTAAGGGAATATTTGCGGTGCCTGGCACGTTAACTTTGGGGAAAAAGTTGTTTTGTTGACACCCCCTTCCATCAAGGGATATATTTGAAGCAAGGGGCAATAGCAGATTTCTCTGGAAGTCGCCGCCTTTGTTCGCACTTAACCAACAAAAAAAAGGAAGGAGCAACCAATAATGATTATCGATGTTCATCAACACTGGGAGCCGGAATTCATGTTGAAAGACTTCATCCCCTTCATCTGCAAGTTCATCCAGGACATGTACATCAGCTTGAAATGCCCCCCAGTATCCCTGGAGGAGATTGAGAAAGAGTATAGCTACCTGGCCAACGACCCTTACGGGGAGCGCCTGGTTGAGCATATGGAGAAAAGCGGGGTGGACAAGGCGGTGGTTTTTGTCTGGGACCGTCCCGCTTTTACCGATGAAACAATCATGGAAACCAACAAGAGAATCGGCGAAATGGGGCGGCGCTTTCCCGAAAAGCTGATCCCCTTCGCCAGCATAAATCCCACCCGGGAAAAGGCCCCGGAAATGTTAAAAAAGTGCATTGAAGACTACGGCCTAAAAGGAATGAAATGGCATCCCGATGTTCCACCCTTCAATCCCTCGGACAAAAAGAATTACCCGCTGCTAAAAGTGATGGATGATTACAAGCTGACCCTGATTACTCATACGGGTTCCCTGCCGATACCGTCCAAGGGCCTGTACGCCCATCCGCTGCTTCTGGATGAAATCCTGGTGGACTTCCCCAATATCAACATTATCGCCGCCCACAGCGGCTGGCGGTGGTGGCCGGAACTGGCCGGGATCATGGAGTGGAAGCCGCGGATCTACGGCTGCCTGACCGAGTGGCAGCTTTTGGCGGTAGCAGATTACGACAAGTTCTGCCGCACCCTGCGGAGCATGATCGACCAGATGGGCATCGACCGCTTGATGTGGGGGACCGACAATCCCAGCTTTACGGCCCTCGTTCCCGTCAAGAAGTGGATCGAGATCATTCAAGGGCTTCCGGAAAATGCCCCGGAGGGGATCCATTTCACCAGGGAAGAAGTGGAGGCCATCCTGGGAGGCAACGCCCAGCGCCTCTTTAATATCACAGCATAAAGAGCCGTATTCTTAACCCTTGATCCGTTGAGCATTTGCGGCTACATTATGGCTATATTTTGAAGAGATGCAATCATTTACCGGGGAGCGTGAAACTATGGCTTCAAGTGCGGCGGGAACTGCGGCGGGCGCAGCTATCGCCAACGCCGTCAAGGCCTCCGGGGCGATCATCAGGGTGGAGCCGGCAGACTTTCAAACCCTGGTGGAAAAAAATGAGAAACCCCTGGTAGTGGTGTCCAGAAGCACCCTGTTTGTTACCAGCTACAGTTATCTTACCGCTTACCGGGGCTTGATCTTTTTTACCAGGTCCCGGACACCGCTCATGTTCAAGAGCGCTGCGGAAATCGTAACGGCCAAAAGGATCTGGATCCCCACCTAAATCGCGGTGCCTGGCACGTCAACTTTGTCAACTTGATTGAATTTTCAGATATTTATGATGTGGCTACGGATTTGATGATCTGCAGCGCTTTTTCAATATCCTGACGGCTTACATCCTTGTGGGTGGTCAGCCTTACCTTCCCCTGGCCGAAGGCGATGATGCGCACTCCCCGGGCCTCCAGGGAGGCGACCAACTCCTCTACGGGGAAGAGGGTAAACTCCGCCACGACGATATTGGTCTCCACCTCGGCGGGATCCAGGAGGAAGCCGGGCAACTCCGCCAGCCTCTCAGCCAGGTAGCGGGCGTTTTGATGATCCTCGGCCAGGCGATCCACCATTTCCTGGAGAGCGATGATCCCCGGGGCGGCGATAACCCCGGCCTGGCGCATTCCCCCGCCCAGGCGCTTTCGCCAGCGGCGCGCCTCGGCAATCCAGGGGGCGGGCCCCACCAGCACCGAGCCCACGGGAGCCCCCAGCCCCTTGGAGAGGCAAATCTGCACCGTGTCGGCCCGGGCGGCATATTCCCGGGCCGGGATCTTCGAAGCCACGGCGGCGTTGAACAGGCGCGCCCCGTCCAGGTGGACGGGGATGCCCCGCCCGGCGGCCACCTGATACACTTCCTCCATCGCCGCCAGGGGGATCACGGCGCCTCCCGCCCGGTTATGGGTGTTCTCCAGGCAGACCAGGGCGGTGGGAGGAGCATGGATATCGTCTTCTCTCACCGCCGCCGCCACCTGGTCGCCGCTGAGGGTGCCTCTCCGGCCGGGCAAGGCGCACAGTTGCACGCCCGCCAGGGCGGCGGCGGCACCGGCCTCGTAGCAGAAGATGTGGGATTCCCGCTCCAGGATCACCTCCGTCCCCGGGCGGCAATGGGTAAGCAGGGCCACCTGGTTGCCCTGGGTGCCGCTGGTAACCAGCAAGCCCGCCTCCTTGCCCAGCATCTCCGCCGCCAGCTCCTCCAGCCGGTTCACCGTGGGATCTTCGCCATAGACATCGTCTCCCACCTCAGCCTCGGCCATCGCCCGGCGCATGGCCTCCGTGGGCTTGGTAACGGTATCGCTGCGCAAATCGATCATCCTGAATCCTCCCTTGCTTCCTCAGCCGGGGATGCCCGGTAAAATAATAAAATTTAGAATAAAAAAGTTCCCGGAGTCCCGGGAACCGCAGCCGTCTATTGGTTCAGTTTTTTCAACAGCAGTTCGTTCACCAGCCGGGGGTTGGCCTTGCCCCTGGTGGCCTGCATCACCTGGCCCACCAGGAAGCCCAGGGCCTTCCCCTTCCCGGAGCGGTAGCTTTCCACCCCCTCGGGGTTCTCGGCGAGCACCCGGTCGATCACCTGCTCCAGCTCCGCCTGGTCGGTTATCTGCAGCAGCCCCTCTTCTTCCACTATCTGCCGGGGGGATTTCCCCGTGGCGAAAGCCTTTTCCAGGACCTCCTTGGCGATCTTGCCGCTGATTACCCCTTCCTCCACCATGCGGAGAAGCTCCGCCATCCGTTCAGGGGTAAAGGCGGTCTCTCCGGGCTCCAGCCCGGCGGCATTCAACTGGGCCATAAAATCGCCCATGATCCAGTTGCTGACTACTTTTGGCTTGTTGTACAGCTTCAGGCAGGCCTCAAAGTAATCGGACAGGCTGCGGGAAGCGGTAAGCACCCCCGCATCGTAGGCCGGCAGGCCGTAGTCGGCAACATAGCGGGCGGCCCTGGCGTCGGCCATCTCCGGAAGACTCCTCCTGGCCGCCTCCACCTCTTCCGGGGCCAGGACCACGGGGGCCAGTTCCGGATCGGGGAAGCAGCGGTAATCGTGGGCCTGAAGCTTGCCGCGCATGCCCAAAGTCTCCTGGCGGTTTTCCTCCCAGCGGCGGGTCTCGGGAAGAATCTCCTTCCCCGCCCGCAGCAGTTCTTCCTGGCGCCGGATCTCATACTCCAAGGCTTTTTCCACCGCCTTAAAGGAGTTCATATTCTTCAATTCGATCTTGGCGCCCAGTTCGCTGCTGCCCGCGGGGCGCAGGGAGATATTGGCGTCGCAGCGGAGGCTCCCTTCTTCCATCTTGCAGTCGGAGACCTGGGCGTACTGCATAATGCTCTTTAGCTGCTCCAGGTAGCGGCGCGCCTCCCCCGGGGAGCGCAGGTCCGGCTTGGTCACGATCTCGATTAAAGGAACCCCGGCCCGGTTGTAGTCCACGTAGCTGCAGTCCCCCGACGGGGCGTGGACCAGCTTCCCGGCGTCCTCCTCCATGTGCACCCGGTCGATGCGGACCTTTTTCCGCCGCCCCCGGTCATCTTCTATTTCCAGGAAGCCGTTGCTGCCGATGGGGACAAAGAACTGGGAAATCTGGTAGCCTTTCGGCATATCGGGATAAAAGTAGTTTTTCCGGTCGAAATAGCTCTCCAAGGCGATATCGCAGTTCAAGGCCAGGGAAGCCGCCAGCGCTTTCCGCACCGCTTCCTCGTTCAAACAGGGCAGAGCCCCCGGGAAGCCCAGACAGACGGGACAAGTATTGGTGTTGGGCTCCGGGGTAAACTCGTTGGGACAGGAGCAGAAAAGCTTGCTGCGGGTCATCAGCTCCACGTGCACTTCCAGGCCGATTACCACTTCGTATTCCATGGACATCTTCCTTCCTTAACTGATCCCTGCCGGGGGAGTTTTAAACCGCTTGGCGACCCGGGAAGCCAGCCCGGCCAGCTGCCCTTCGCTGAAAGGAGGCCCTACCAGCTGCAGCCCCACCGGGAGAGAGTCCAACTCCCCGGCGGGCACGCACAGGGAGGGGAAGCCGGAAAGAGTGACGGGAGCGGTAAAGGCATCCTGGGCGTAGGCCTCCAGGAAGCTCTTGGCGCCCTCCACGGGCCCCGCCGGACTTGCGGCAGCCGGCAGCATCAGGAGATCGCAGCTCTCCAGGGCGTCGCTAAAGCCCTTGCGGACCAGATTCCATACCTTCTGGGCCTGCCGGTAGATGTCCTGGAAGGCTTCCCGGCTTAACAGGTAGGTCCCGATGACGCTGCGGCGCTTCGCCTCTTCTCCCAGGGTCAGGCTCCGGGTCCGGAAGTACCACTCCTCCAGGTCCTCTCCCTGGTAGGGGGTGCCGAAGCGTATGCCGTCAAAGCGGGCCAGGTTGGAAGAGGCTTCGGCCACGGCCAGCACATAATAGGCCTGCAGGGCTTCCTGGAAAAGGGGTAGTTCCACCTCCACAAACCGGGCCCCGGCGGCGGCATAGCTCTCCCGGGCCTTTTCCAGGAGGGAGCGCACCCCCTCCTCCAGCCTTGCAAATACCGCCCGGGGAAAGCCGATCTTTATCTCCCCGGGAGCGCTCTCCCGGTAAGCCGGTCCTTCCCTGACCGCCGCCGTGGCGGCGTCCCGCCTGTCGTAGCCGGCCATCAGCTTCAAGGCGGCAAAAACGTCTCCGGCCTCCCCGGCCACCAGCCCCACCCCGGCAAAGGAGGAGGCGAAAGTGGCCAGGCCGTAGCGGGAAACGGTGCCTGCTCCCGGCCGCAGCCCGAAGAGGCCGCAGAAGGAGGCCCCGGTGCGCAGGGAGCCGCCCGTATCGGAACTCAAGCCCAGGAGGCACTGCCCGGCGGCCACCGCCGCCGCGGCGGCGTCGCCGGCCACCCGTTCCCGGTCCCAGGGATTCAGAGTGGGGCCGGCAAAAGAACTGGCGGTGGTAGAGCCCAGGCCGAACTGGTCCAGGTTGGTCTTACCCACCACCACCGCCCCGGCCTCCAGCAGCTTCTGCACCGCCGCCGCATGGGCGGGGGGGCGGAAATTTTTCAAAGCCGCGGCACCCCAGCTGGCCGGCTGGTCCCGGAACCAGAGATCGTCCTTTACGGCCACCGGCACCCCGGCCAGGGGGAGTTGCTCTCCCGCCTCCAGCTTTTGGTCCACCAGGTCGGCCTGTCGGAGAGCCTCTTCTTTAAAAATATGGATAAAGGAATTAAGGGACCCGTTAAGGGCGGTACAGCGATCCAGGAAAAAGGCAACCAGCTCCCGGGCGGATAGTTCCTTCTTTCTCACCGCCTGGGCCGCTTGGAGAGCCGTCAGCTTATGCAAATCCACCGTCAATCCCCCTTATGCCCTATTCGATAACGGGAGGAACCCGGTAATATCCGCCTTCAAAGGTTTCGGCAACCCGGCGCAAGCTCTCCAGGTCCCCGCTTTCGGGCCGGTCCTCCCTGAGCACGTTGACCCCCTGGAAGCTGTACTGGAGGGGCTCAATTCCCGCCGTCTCCACGGCCAGGAGAGGTGCCAGCCACTCCTGGAAGCGAGCCAGGTCGGCAGCCAACTGCTCTACTTCTTCAGGGCTAAAATCTATTTTTATAGCCCGGATGGCATTCTCCACAGCGCTCCGGTAATCGGACAATGGGCTCACCTTCCCCCCTGTAATCTCCGCAGACATTATAGCACAATTTAGCAGGCAATAAAAACAATCTATCCATACCGGCAATAGCCCGGCAAAGGGGGCAAAGGGGCAACTGGCAAGCCCCGGCAAAATAAAAGGATGCCAAGAAATAAAGGTAATTGTGGAACGGTTAAAGGAAAAATAAAGCGAATATCGACAAGGGGAAAAGGGAAAGGGAAATCGCAGGCTTTTTTTGCTTTTTGCGCTGCAGCGTTTCGAAGCCTAAAGTGTTTCAGAAAAGCGTCCGGCCGGGCCGGGCGGCAACGGCGGCGGGAAGGCGCCCGGGGGCCTTTCCAGCAAAGGGAAAAGCCCCGGCCAGCCGGGGCCGCAAAAACTCATTAACCGGCGTCGAAAATCTCTTTTACAGAATTCTTCAACAGGAAGATGATGGTGACGGCCCCCAGGATTGTCCCGTAGGGCACCAGCAGGCACTCCAGGGCGGAGACCACAAAACAAAAATTGTAATGAGAGCGCTTCTGCAGGTAAAGGCCGCAAAAAATCATTAATATGCCCAGGACCCAGCCCAGAACAACCAAAAGGGAGAAAATAACCAGCACCAGCCAGCCGACCAATTCAGGAATGGGAGGCAGCGGCCCGCAAAACCATTCCAAATCCAGGCGGCCCTGGAGGATGGCGGCGGCGATAATGATGGGAACAATCAGCAGCGTGGCCAAAAGGAGGTTCAGGCCGGCCAGAATAAAGTGAAATATGGCCAACAAGTCAAGGTTGCGGGCGTCCCGGTTAATCTTTCTCACCCACCTTAATTTTTAACATTTGCATTATCCATTCCCGGCTCCGGTTTTAGTCCCGGCGCGGTTACTACAAGCCGTTCGCGACCATGCTTTAAGGGTATTAAGCCAATAACTTCGTCCTTTTAAATATTATATATGGGAAAGAATCCCCTTTTTAATCTAACAAGGCGGAGACGAAGGCATGGGGATCAAAGGGGTTCAGATCCTCCATCTTTTCGCCGATCCCGATGTAGCAGACGGGTACCTGAAGGGCGCTCTGCACGCCGACCACGATGCCGCCCCGGGCGGTGCCGTCCAGCTTGGTTAAAACCAGGCCGGTAATGGGGACGGCCTGGTTAAAGCTGCTGGCCTGGGCAATACCGTTCTGGCCGGTGGTGGCGTCGATAACCAGGAGCACTTGGTGGGGCGCCCCGGGATGACAGCGGCCCACGACCCGGTAAATCTTGTTCAGTTCGTCCATAAGATTGGTCTTGGTATGCAGGCGGCCGGCGGTGTCGCCGATGACCACGTCCACTTTCCGAGAGCGGGCGGCATTCAGGGCGTCGAAGAAGACGGCGGAGGGGTCCGACCCGGGCTGCTGCTTGATGATCTCCGCCCCCACCCGGTCCGCCCAGATCTGCAGCTGCTCGATGGCCGCCGCCCGGAAGGTATCCCCGGCTACCAGGAGCACCTTCTTCCCCCGGGACCGGTAAAGGTGGGCCAGCTTGGCCGCCGTAGTAGTCTTCCCCGAACCGTTGACCCCGATCAAGAGAATGACCAGTGGCGGCTGGTCGGGCTCCCTCTCTTCCCGGGGCAAGTCCAGGAGCCGGATGATTTTCTGCTGCAGGAGTTCCTTCACCTGGGCCCGCTCCCTGATCTTCTCCTGGCGCACCTCCTGGCGCAGTTCCTCCAGCAGTTTCAGGGTGGTCTCCACCCCCACGTCCCCGGAGATCAGGGTCTCTTCAATCTCTTCATAAAAGCTCTCGTTGACTTCCCCCTCCCTGAACAGGCTGTTCAGGCGGCGGGCAAATCCATCGCGGCTCTTGGCCAGACCTGCTTTTAGGCGCTGAATTATGCTCATAGACAGCGACTCCTTAACTGGCTTTTTCTTTAGGCTTCAGGGAGACCAGGCGGGAGACGCCCGACTCGGGCATGGTTACGCCGTAAAGCACATGGGCCGCCTCCATGGTCCGCTTCCGGTGGGTAATCAGGATAAACTGGGTCTCCTTGGAGAGCGCTTCGATATAGTTGGTGAACCTGGTCAGGTTGGCATCGTCCAGGGACGACTCGATCTCATCCAGGAGGTAAAAGGGAGCCGGCTTGTAGCGCAGAATGGCAAAAATCAAAGCCAGGGCGGTCAGCACCTTCTCCCCCGTGGAGAGGAGGGAGATGTTCTGCAGCTTCTTCCCGGGAGGCTGGGCAATAATTTCAATGCCCGACTCCAGGAGATTCTCGGGGTCCGACAGCTTCAGAAAAACCTGCCCCCCGTCGAACAGTTCTTGGAATACCTCCTGGAAGTTCTTCTCGATGACCTTGAAGGTCTCCATAAAGTGGTGTTCCATCTCGCGGTCGATCTCGGCCAGAACTTCGTGCAGGGAAAGCTCGCCCTTTTTCAAGTCCTCCTGCTGCTCTTGGAGAAAGCCGATCCGGTCCTGGAGCCTCTGCAGCTCGTCGATGGCGCCCAGGTTGACCTCGCCCAGGCTTTCCATCTCCTCCTTGAGGATCCCCATCTGCCGCTCGCACTCCCCGGCATCAAAATCGGGCTCCAGCTCCAGGAGGGCGCTATCGCCAAAAAGCTCGTCATAGCGCTGGCGGCGGTACTCCAGCTCCGCCTTCAGGCGGGCCTGGTCCAGGGCCAGCTGGCGCTCTCTCTTCTCGGTGCGGCTCAGCCGGCTGCGCCAGCGGCGCTCCTGCTCCTCCAGGTCGTTCAATTCTGCGGTGAGGATGCTCAGTTCCCGCTTTTGGGCCTCCAGGGTGGCCATCACGGCGGCGGCTTCCTGGCGCTGCTGTTCCAGCTTTTCGTTCGCCTGGTCGCGGTTCTTGGCAAGCGCCAGGAGCTCTTCGTCAATCTTTTGGGCGGCCCGGCGGCACTCCTGCTGTTCCTCCTCCATCCGCAGCCGCTCCTGGTCCAACTGCTTGATCTTCTCCTGGAGGGAAGACTTCTGCTCCTGGCAGGAATTCAGGCGGACCGCCGCCTCCCTCAGTTCCCGCTCCAGCTCTTGCTTCCGGGCCAGGCCCTGCTGGTACAGGTCTCTCTTGCTCTCCAGCTCCTGGAGAATAAGCTCCCGTTCCCGGCGGCAATCCTGGCGCTGCTGCTCCAGGTCCTGGCGGCGCCGGACCAGCTCCGCCTCCTCATCTTCGAGAGCCGCCCTGGCGGCTTCGTTCTTCTCCCGGTTCTCTCCCACAAAGGCTTCTTCCCGGGCCACCCCTTCCAGGGCCCTCTGAAGGTCACCGGCCCTCTCTTGGTGCTTCGCCAGTTCCTCCCCGGCCAGCTGCAGCTGCCGCTCCGCCCCGGCCAGGGAAGCCCGGGCCTTGGCCAACTGTTCTCCCAGGGCCAGCCCCCGCTTATTAAGCCGCTCTTCTTCCTGCTCCAGGGCTTCGATCTCCTTCCGCCTTCCCAGGGGCAGGGCGGCACTCCGCGAAGGGAGGCTCCCGCCCCGGATGGCTCCCCCGGGGCTGATCACGTCGCCCTCCAGGGAGATGACCCGGCAGCTGTACTTAATGGCCCGGGCCGCTCGGGAAGCGGACTCCAGGTCTTGGCAGATAATAATGGAACCCAGGAGATAATCCACGATCTTCCGGTAGGCGGGTTCAACCTTGACCAACTCCGAGGCCCGGCCGATAACCCCTTCCGTCTTCCGCCATTCGGGGAAGCGATCCAGGGCCGGGGAACTCAGGTGTATGGTATCCAGGGGCAGGAAGGTGGCCCAGCCCCGGCGTCCTTTTTTCAAGTAGTCGATGGCCTGGCGGGCATCCTGCTCCGTGTCGGTAATTATGTACTGCAGCGCCCCTCCCAGGGCCGCCTCCACTGCCCTGAGGTAGCGCTCCTCCACCGCCAGCACGTCAGCTACCGTTCCCCGAATGCCCTTCAGGGAGGAACGAGCCTGGAGCACCTCTTTTACCCCGCGGTAATAGCCGCTCAGGCCGGCCTCCTGTTCCCTTAAAAGCTGCAGCTTGGCTTTAACGCCTTGCCACTCTTCGCGCCACTGCTGTTCCTGGCTTGAAAGGCGGCTCAGCTCTTCCTCCCGGGCCGCTCTTTCCTGTTCGGCCTTCTCCTTGGCCCTTGCGGCCGCCTCCACTTCTTCCCGGGCGGAGGCAAGCTCCCGCTGGAGTTCCCGGCGGCGGCCTTCCGTCTCCGCCAGTTGCTCCCGGAGCTCCGCAGCCTCCTTCTCCAGCGCCGCCCGGCGGGATTCCAGCCGCTCCAGCTGCTGGGAAAGCTCCTTGAAGGAGGTCTCCACCGCCTCCTGGCGGGCGCTGACCTGGAGCAGGCGCTCCTGCTGGGCCTCCACTTCCACCAGCAGCCGGTCGTTTTCAAAACGCTCCAGCCCGGCCTGCAGCCCCTCCACAGCCTTCTGCTCCTCCCGGGCGGCCTCCTCCCGATCCCGGAGCTCCCTTTGCAGCTGCTCCCGGGCAAGGCTCAGCCGCCCGGCGCTCTCCTCCAGCTGGCGGACCCGGCGGCCGTTCTCCTGAAGCTGCTCCTTAAAGCGGCTCTCCCGCTCCTGGAGCACGCGCAGTTCTCCTTCCAGCTTCTCCAGTTGATGAAAAACAGCGCTGCGCTGCTGCTCCGTCTTCTCCCGCTCCTCCATCAACTGCTGCTGCTTCCGGCGCAGCTCCTGGATCTGCTCCTCCCGCCGGGAGCCCTCGTGGAGAAAGCTGGAGATGGCCTCCGTGGCGGCCACCAGGGCTTTCTCAACCTTTTCCAATTCCTGGCGGGAACTGTTGATGCGGTAGGTGAGCAGCTGCTTCTCCAGCCGGTCCGCCTCCTGCTTCAACTGGCGGTAGCGCCTGGCAATCTCGGCCTGCTCCTGGAGCGGTTCCACCTGGCCCTGGAGCTCAAAGATCAAATCCTCAACCCGCACCAGGTTTTCCCGGGTTTCCTCCAGGCGCCGCTGGGCTTCTTTTTTGCGCAGCTTGTACTTTAGTATTCCCGCCGCTTCTTCAAAAATTTCCCGGCGGTCTTCGGGCTTGCTGCTAATAATCTCCTCCACCCGGCCCTGGCCCACCACCGAGTAGAGCTCTTTCCCGATGCCGGTATCCAAGAACAGTTCGGTGATATCCTTCAACCGGCATAGAGACTTGTTCAAGTAGTATTCGCTCTCACCGGATCGGTAAATGCGCCGGGAGACGGTCACTTCGTCAAAATCGATGTTCAACTGGGGAGAAGCATTGGCAAAAGTAAGGGAGACCTCGGCATAATTCAGAGGCTTGCGGGTTTCGCTCCCCGAAAAAATGATCTCCTCCATGCGGCTGCCCCGCAGAGCCTTGACGCTCTGCTCTCCCAGGGCCCAGCGCACGGCGTCTACCAGGTTGCTTTTGCCGCAGCCGTTGGGACCGACCACGGCAGCTATACCGGGGCCAAACTCCAACACCGTTTTATCGGCAAAGGACTTGAAGCCAAAAAGTTCTACCTGCTTTAAATACATTTACCTCTCCCTGTCCCCCGCTTTTGCTGTGTTAGGGGCGCGGCTCCACCAGAAACCTGATGGCCGTTCTCTCTTCATTGTCGATCTTTACTTCGGAAAAAGTGGGGGTAAAAACCAGGTTGATGCCGTTGGAAGCCACGTAACCACGAGCGATTGCCACCGCTTTAACCACTTGGTTTACTGCTCCCGCTCCTACCGCCTGCAGCTCGGCCCGGCCTTGTTCGCGAATCAGGGAAGCTAATGCTCCGGCTACCGCCTTGGGATCGGAACGGGAGGATACCTTTAGGATTGTCATGACTTCGGGCTTTCCTCCTTATCCTGGTTCAATGGGAAATCGAAATAATTTCTTCATTATTATAATATTCTTTAAAGAGTCAGAAACACCTGCTCTTCTTAAATAATCAGCGCACCAATTTGAACCAGGCTTCCCGGGCCGCCGCCTGCTCGGCATCCTTTTTGCTGCGGCCGATCCCCCGCCCGGCGGGCTGCTTCTGGATTAAAATCTCCGCTTCAAAAATCTTGTCATGGTCCGGCCCGCTTTCCCGCACAATCCTGTATTCCGGGGTGGAGCTAAAACGGGCCTGGGCATACTCCTGCACCAGGGTCTTATAGTCCCGGCGGAGAGTGCCTTCCTTGAGCTCCTGAAAAATTGGCTGAAAGAGGGCCAGCACGCAGTAGCGGCACTTTTCCAGGCCCAGGTCCAGGTAAAGGGCCCCGATAAGGGCTTCCACGGCATCGGCAAGCAAAGAGGGGCGGCTGGAACCGCCCCCGGCCATTTCACCTTTGCCCAAGCGGAGGTACCGGCCCAGATCAAGGCTGTAAGCCAGCCTGGCCAGGGAGGCTTCGCAAACCAGGTCCGAGCGCAGCTTGGTCAGCTTCCCTTCCGAAAGATGAGGATAGGAATGATAAAGATAATCGCTAATCACCAGTTCCAGAACGGCGTCTCCCAAAAATTCCAGGCGCTCGTTGTAACCCAGGTGCCGGCACTTTTCATGGGCATAGGAAGAATGAGTAAGCGCCTGCTCGTAGAGCTGCAGGTTGCGGTAGTCCCATTGGAGGCGCTGCAGCAGCTGGCGGACTTTTTCCGACCACATAAAACCGGCCTCGCTCTTGCTTAAGGTTAGTATGGCAAAGTATATTTTTAACCGCAGGCAAGGGTTGGTCCCGCCGGAGCCGGTAGAACGGAGCAGGGCTTAAAGCGCAAAGCCGCGCCCATACTCCCCTGGTGTTCTAGAGCCTCGCTTCTATGTATCTAACCACATCCCCCACGGTCTTAATCTGCTCAATCTCCTCGTCCGAGATCTCCAGTTCAAACTCCTCTTCCAAGGTCATTACCAGTTCAACGATATCCAGGGAATCGGCATCGATTTCTTCAAAAGTCGTCTCCAGCGTGATGCTGTCGATATCCAGCTCCAGCTGTTCGGCTATAATGGATTTGACCTTCTCTTCAACGTCCACCTGTTCACCTCCTTTCCGGTGACCAACAGATCCCAAAATCAAACCCCATCGCTAGATCGCCGTGAAGAACAGCTGTCCGGCCGGCGAGCCGGCTTGCATTAATATTTAGTATATCAATTCTTATTAAATGATCAAGACAGGCCGGAGCCGGGAGCGGCCCCGCCCCTGCCGGCGGCTAAAAAAGCCAAAAAGGGAAGGAAAAAGAGCCTTAATTTATTTTTCCAAGGGATGACCGTCTTCCTTTGTGGGCAAAGAAATTTCCGCCAGCGCCTCCTGGAAAAGCTCCGTCACTTTCAAGGCCACAAAAGGATAGGCCTGTTTCAGGAGGGCTTGCCGGATGGAGGGGGCCCGGGAAGAACCGTGGCACTTGATGCAGAGTCCCTTTACTCCCACCAGGGGAGCTCCCCCGTATTCGGTACTGTCCATCCGGTCCCGGAGCCGCCTTAAAGCGGGTAGGGCCAGGGCGGCGCCGATCCGGGAGCGCAGGCCGGCCCCCAGCTCCGCCCGGAGGCTTTCCAGTATGCCCCGGGCCAGCCCCTCCGTTGCTTTAAGCAATATATTGCCCACAAAGCCGTCGCAAACGGCCACGTCGGCGGCGCCGGCAAAAAGGTCCGTCCCTTCAATGTTCCCGCAAAAGCCGGGCACGTATTTCTGGAAAAGAACGTACGCTTCCCTGGTCCGGCTGTTGCCCTTTTTCGGCTCGGTGCCCACATTCAGCAACCCCACCCGGGGCTCAGGGCATCCCAGAAGGTGCCGGGCATAAATCCGGCCCATGAAGGCGTACTGCAGCAGCTGCGTCGGGCGGGCATCCATGTGGGCGCCCACATCCAGAAGGACTACCCCGCCCCCCTGGAAAGTAGGAAGGACCGTCAGCAAAGCGGGGCGGCTGATCCCCTCCAGGCGGCCCAAAAAGAGAACTCCCCCGGCCATCAGGGCGCCGGTGCTGCCGGCGCTCAGCACGGCGTCGGCCTCCCCCCGGCGAACCATCTCCAGGGCCACCACCAGGGAGGAGTTTCTCTTGCGGCGAATGGCCAGGCCCGGATCCTCGTCCCCCTGGATGACCTCGGGTGCGTGGAGCAGCCGCAGGCGGCCGCCGTGCGCGGCCGCGCAAGCCTTTACCTGGTCCCCGATGCGCTCCTCATCTCCCACCAGGGTGACGGCCAAATCCGCATTCAAGGCCAGGGCCTGGTCAACGCCCTTGATAATTTCCCCGGGAGCATAATCTCCTCCCATGGCATCGACGGCTACATGCACCAAGGATGCTCACTTCCCCGGACAAAAAATAGACTGCGCCCCTTTTCAAAAGAGGCGCAGTAGTGGAAGATGCCTAGTCTACCTTAACCACTTCCCGGTTTTTGTAAGTGCCGCAGTTTAAGCAAACCCGGTGAATAGGCTTCAGTTCGTGACATTGGGGGCAGGGAACCAGGTGCGGAACTTCAATTTTCCGGTGCGCCCTGCGCCGGTCACGCCTGGCCCGGGAAGTTCTTCGTTTTGGAACAGCCATTATTTTTCCTCCTCTTTGCTGGGCTCCTGGAACTGGATCTCTTTTAACTTGCTTAACCGAAAATCTACCGGCTGTTCTCCGGCACAGTTACAGAGATTTAAATTCAAATTGCTTCCGCAGTGCAGGCAAATCCCCCGGCAATCCTCCCGGCAAAGGGGCTTGTATTCCTGGGAGAGTATATAAATCTGGCGCAAGTATTCATCCAGGTAAATATAGTCGCCCTTTACGGTAAGATTGTTGGCCGTCTCCTCGGCCAACTCTTCCGGAGAGATATTTTTATCCTGCTGGCTCACCACGGCAAAGCTTTCGTTAATATCGGCTTTCAGGTGCTGCGTAAAGGGCTGCAGGCAGCGACTGCATACGGCCTCAAAAGAGGTCTCCATGGTGCCCTCTACCATTATCTCCCTTCCGCTGGAGCGGACCTTGAGCCGCAGCTTGATCCGGCCGCCCTCCGCTTCCTCTCCAAAAGTGCGGGGAATATCACCTTCGTAGTGATATTCCACAGGTTCTCCCTTTTTTTGCCGGACCTCGGGTAGATAGATATGCATAACTCCAACCACTCCAAAAAACTAAACTATATTATATAGAGCCGGTTTTTCTTTGTCAAGAAACCTCTTCCAGCCCGTCAATAGGTAATCCCGTCCAGGTTTTCGCCGTTTTCGGAGGGGGCGCTGGTAAAGATCACCATCAGCCTGTTGGGCAGGCAAACAATGCTCTGGTAGCTGTGCTCGATCCAGCCTGTATGGGAACAGACCCCCCGGGGGCACAGCTTCTCGTCCAGGGGCAGCATGCGCACCCTGCCCCCGTCTATCTCCAAAACCGCCTGGTACTCCTTCTCCGCGCCAAAGGAGAAGCTATAGCGGTACCGGCTGCCTCCGTCCAGGGAGAGCTCCGCCACCCGGCGATTGTCTTCGTAGATGGCCACGTACTTGGTCTGCACCTGGGCGCTCAGGCGCAGGCTGTTCCATAAGCCGGCCAGCCCGGCCAGCAGCAGCAGGATCATCACCAGGTAGTCCGCCGGCTTGGGACGCAGCTTGTTCAACCCCTTCGCCTCCTCCCGGGAACATTATAACACAGGCGGCCGCCCGGTGAGAGCTTGAAATAACAAGCCCCGGGGAAGATGCGCCCCGGGGGAATGCTGGCCAAAGGCAAAAGCCGAAGCCGTGGAGGGGAGATACCTGCTCCCCCTCCGGGGCGGCCCCGGCCTTCCCGCCCGTTGGCGGCCTTTGACGGCAATTACCTCAGGACCAGCAGGGCGTCGGCGGCCACCGCCCCGGCCCCCTCTTCGTAGACGATGACCGGGTTGATGTCCAACTCTTCCAGGCGGTCTTCCAGCTCCACCGCCAGCCGGGATACTTTTAGGAGAATGGAAACCAGGGCCTCCCGATCCCGGGGCGGCCGGCCCCGGACCTCTCCCAGAAGGGCCCGCCCCTGGATCTCCTCCAGCATCTCCCAGGCATCCTGCTCCCTTAGAGGAGCGGCCCGGACCGCCACATCCTGGAGCACCTCCACCAGCACCCCTCCCAGCCCGAAAAGAATAGTGGGGCCGAAAACCGGGTCCCTCTTGACCCCGATAATCACTTCCAGGCCCGGTTTAAGCATCTCCTGGACCAGGAGGCCGTGGATGCGGGCATCGGGCTTGTACTCCCGGGCGTTTTCGAGAATCCGTTCAAAAGCTTCCCGGAGAGCCTTCTCGTCGGCAAGGTTTAAAATCACCCCTCCCGCTTCCGTCTTGTGCAGAATGTCGGGAGATTCGATCTTCAGGGCTACCGGGTAGCCGATGACCTCCGCGGCGCCGGCGGCCTGATCCGGCGTCTCCGCCAGGCACTCCCGGGTTACCGGGATCCCGTAGGCTTTGAGAATCCTTTTGGAGAGGGACTCGGTAAGGCTGCCCTCGCCCCCGGCGCGCTCAATTACGGCCATGGCAGCCTCCTTCTCCTTCCCGGGGCTATAGACCGGGAAGGGGAGGTAAGCCTCGGCCTTCTTTTTCCAGTCCGCCAGGGCGGCGATGGCCCAAAGGCCGCTGGGGATATGCTCGATTACCGGCACGCCGGCATTGATGAGCTCCCTCTTTGCCTCCAGGGCAAAATCCTGCCCCGTGGGCCAGCTAAAAACAACCAGGGGTTTGTCCACCTGCCTGTAGGCCTCGATGATGCAGCGGGTAGCCTCGGGCTCGGGAAACTCCAGGTTGTAGAAGAAGCCCCCCACGTCCACCCGGGGATCTTCCATGACCATGCGGATGGCCCGCTGGAACAGCTCCGCCTCCATCATCAGCTTGGAGGTGAGATCCACCGGGTTGGCCACGGACCCAAAAGAGGGAAAAAACTCCCGGAGGCCCCTTTGGGTCTCCCGGCTCAGGGGCACCACTTTAAGCCCGTAATCGGGGCACTTGTCGGCGACCACCACTCCCCCGCCGCCGGAAACGGTAATCACCCCCATGTTTTTGCCGGCGGGCAGGCGCCCCGCCTTCNNGGCGCCCCGCCGCAAAGAGGGCGATCAGGGCGTTTAGCTGCTCTACATCGTCCGCCCGCTGGACCCCCAGCTGGCGGAACACCCCGTCGTAGACCCGATCTTCCCCCACCAGGGCCCCGGTGTGGGAAGCGGCGGCGGCGGCCCCGCTGGCATGCCGACCCACCTTGAGCACGGCCACCATCTGCCGCTGCTTTAGAGCCTGCTCGCAGGCCTGCATGAAGAGACGCCCCCCCCTCTGCAGGCCCTCCATGTAGCCGCCGACGATCTTGACCTCCTCCCGGGAGACCAGGTAGGAGAGAATATCGGCGTATGTAACATCGGCCTCGTTTCCGGTGCTTACAAAATAGTTAAAGCCGATGGAAAGCTGGTTGATCATCTGGTAAATGATGCCGCCCAGTCCCCCGCTCTGGGTAATAAAGGAAAGGAAATTCTGATGCACCAGCCCCTCGGGCTTCTGGTGGTAGAAAAAGCTGGCTGTATTCCCGTTGTAATAGTTCACCACTCCCAGGCAGTTGGGCCCCAGGATGCGCATCCCCGTCCGCCGGGCCAGGGCGGTCATCTCTTCCTGGAGCTGCCGCCCCGAGAGGCCCACTTCGGCAAAGCCGGAAGTAAAAACAATGGCCGCCCGCACTCCTTTCGCGGCGCATTCCTGGAGGACTTCCATGGCCTGGTCGGCGGCCACTCCGATAATGGCCAGGTCCACCTGGTCGGGAATATCCCCAACCCGGGGATAACATTTTAAGCCGGAAACGCTGTCGTATTTGGGATTGACGGGATAGACCCGGCCCCGAAAGCCGAACATGTAGTACAGCAGCATCGGCAGACCGTTGGGCTTGAAGGGATTTTGGCTGGCCCCGATAACGGCCACGGATTGGGGATTAAAAAAAGGGTCAAGCTGGGCCGTCAAATCAAAGGCTGCCTCTTGAACTTGCTTCGAGTTCAATTTATCTCCTCCTTTGGCGGCAGTAAACCCTGGAGATGCCGATAGATCACGTTAATATTTTACCTGATTAAAGGGAAAATTGGTATCTTTTTGTCAAAAAAGGAGGACCGCCAGGGTCCTCCTTCCTATTATGAACGGATAATAGCGAAAATATATGGCGCAGCTACTGGCTGGTTTTCTTGCGGGAACCGGTTTTCGCTGTCTTCTTTGGGACGCTGCCCCCCAGGGCCTGGGAAATCTCCCCGGCCGTCTCCATGAGCATGGGTAAAAAGCCCAGCAGCTTCTCCCGGGGAGTGCGAAAAACGGGACAGCTTACCGTCAAGGCAGCCACCACCTCGCCGTCTTTCCTAAATATGGGGGCCCCTGCACAGCAGACTCCCGGTTCATTCTCCTCTATTTCAATGGCCCAGCCCCGCTGGGCAACCTCCTCCAAAAGCTGCAGCAGTTTTTCCCGGTCCTGGATGGTATTCTCCGTGTGCGGCTCCAGGGTCATATTTTCCACCAACTGCTTGCGCTCCCGGGGCGGCAGAAAAGCCAGCAGGACCTTCCCCCCGGCCGTACAGTACGCGGGCCGGCGCACCCCTACCCGGGAAAACATGCGGATGGTTTCCGGGCTTTCCACCTTGGCCAGGTAGAAGACATGATCGTTTTCCAGGGTCATCAGGTGGGTAGTCTCCCGGGTATGCTGCATCAACTTCTCCATGTACGGTATGGCCAGGAGGCGCAGCTCGTGGAAGAAATCCACCTGGTTGGCCATCTCGATAAACTTCAGCCCCAGTTGAAACTTCATATTTTGGCTGTCCTGGCGGACGTAGCCCCAGCGCTGCAAGGCGCCCAGGATCCGGTACACGCTGCTGCGATGAACGCCCAGTTCCTTGGCCAGGTAATTGGCATCGGCGCCGCCTTTTTCTTTGATCATTTCCATTAAATAAAGGGCTCTCTCCAAGGCCTGAACTCCGTAACTGGTAGAGCTTTTGGTCTTTTTCGCCATAAGGAACCTCCTTGATCGAGGATATTGTCGTATCATATTTTCGTATCAATAGAAAAATACTGATATATTGTACAGTTTACCATACTTTGTAACCATTTTCAGCTATCACTCCTTTTTTGCCGCAATTCTTGGTGAGTGGGTAGTCACGGGAAAACGAGTGCCTAAGGCCTCCCGGGGGGCGCCCGCCGGCTAAGATGTATTGCACGCAGTCATTTATTACGTACGCCCTGCCCGCCCGGCGGGCAGGCCCGGTCCTGGGAGAACTCCATAAGCCGGCCGGCGGCTGCCCCGTCCTGGACATCAGGCTCACAGATGTGATCCCTTTCCATATTTATCTTAATTTGTAACCTTACTGTAGTATATTATAATAATATCATTTCCCTGCCGGCGGAAATTTTCCTGCTGGCTGGAAATTTTTTACCAAAGGTTTTTCCAGAGACCTAGTATAATTTAAAAGTATTGCTGATTAATTACCTATCTATGCTATCTATGCTATAATGTAATAAAATTTTTTTTGCCTACAAGGAGGTTATCCTGTGGCTAAAAAAAAGGACGCATCCGATGCTAAAGATAAAGACCGGGTGAAGCGCCGGAAAGCGCTGGTCAAGGGTCTAAAAATTGCACTACTGGTTTTCCTGCTGCTGATCGTGATCGGGGGCGTCGCCGGCGCCGCCGTGCTCATAAGCTACGTGGCAACCACTCCCCCCTTCGATTCCGAGAAGCTGCAAACGGTGGAAACCTCCTATGTCTACGACCGCAACGGGGAGCTTATCACCACCTTACACGACGAAGAAAAACGGGTGATTGTCCGCCTGGAGGATATTCCCAAGCACGTCCAGGATGCCTTTGTCGCCGCCGAGGATGAGCGGTTTTACAAGCACATCGGTTTCGATCCTATCGGACTCGTCCGCGCTCTCTTAATCAACATCCGCACCCGGAGCATCTCCCAGGGAGCCAGCACCATCACCCAGCAGGTGGCCCAGGGAGCCTTTTTGGGTACCGAAGATACTATTAAACGGAAAGTCCAGGAAATCTGGCTGGCCATTCAGATGGAACGCCACTATTCCAAGGAAGCCATCCTGGAGATGTACCTAAACCGTGTCTTCTTCGGCGGCCGCTACTACGGGATCGAGATGGCGGCACAGGCCTACTTTAATAAAAGCGCCTCGGAACTGAGCATCGCCGAGGCCGCTCTCCTGGCCGGGATCCTCCCCTCGCCCAACCTCTTCAACCCGCATGTCAGCGAAGAAGCAGCCGTTAAGCGCATGAAGCTGGTGCTGGGCAACATGCACCGCCTGGAGATGATCAGCGAAGAAGAATACCGGGAGGCCCTGGAGGAGGAACTGGTCTTCGCCGAACCACCCACGGAGGAGTACCCCCATCCCTATTTTCTCGATTACGTTATCCACCGCGAGTTGGTGGAGATCCTGTCCAATATGCCCATTTACGGCTCCGTGGAAAATGCCTACGAGGCCATCTACAACGACGGGCTGCGCATCTACACCACCATGGACAGCTCCTTTCAGGAGCATGTGGAGAACGTCCTGAACCAGGACGAACTCTACCCGCAGACTCTGATGATCGACATGCCCAAGGTGAGGGAAGCTATTGAGAAAAACGGCGGTCGGCGCCCGTCCAACTTTCCTTCCGCCTACATTGACGAGGAGAACGGGGTCCCCCAGCCCCAGAGCGCCCTGGTGCTTACCGATCCCAAAACCGGGGAAATCCTGGCCCTGGGAGGCGGGCGCCATTACCGGAAAAATGTCAACGAATTGCTGCGCTTCACCAGCAAGCGCCAGCCCGGTTCGGCCATCAAGCCGGTAATCACCTACGGCCCCGCCTTTGAAGAGGGCCTGCTGGCACCCGGCTCGGCCCTGGACGATTCCCCCTACGTTGTTATTACTGAAAGCGGCCAAGACTGGTGCCCGGAAAACTACGACGGCGCCTTCCGCGGCTTGATAAGCGTGCGCACCGCCCTGGCCCGTTCCTACAATATCCCCGCCGTCCTGGCCTACGAGAAAGTGGGCTTGCGCAAAGGCGCCGAGTATGCCCGGCAGATGGGGCTTAGCTCTTTGGATCCTTCCCAGGCCAAGCCCAGCTGGACCCTGGGCACCTGCGAGGTAACGGCCATCGAGATGGCCCAGGCTTACGGCGTCTTCGCCAACGACGGCGTCCGGATGGATGCCCATACTATCAGAAAAGTGGAAAACCGCAACGGGGAAGTTCTCTACGAACACAAGGCGGACCCGCAGCAGGTGCTCTCCCCCGAAGCTACGTTCCTGGTTAACTCCATCCTCCAGGATGTGGTCAAGTATACCACGGCCACCGGCCTGCAGGCCACCCGGCCCCTGGCCGCCAAGACGGGGACCACGGAGCGCGCCCAGGACGTCTACCTGGCCGCCTACGCCCCCAACCTGGTAGCCACCTTCTGGATGGGTTACGACGAGCCGACTCTGGGCAGCATAAATAACGGCTGGCGCTACACCACCCGCATTCTCCGGGAGGTCTTCCGCAAAACCCTGGACACCCTGCCCCGTGAAGATTTCTCCCGTCCCAGCTCCGGCATCGAGCAGGTGGAGGTCTGCTCCAAGTCGGGGCTCCTGGCCACGGATCTCTGCCGCGAGGCGGGGACGGTGGTTACCGACTACTTCCTCTCCCGGGAGGCGCCCCGCCTGGAGTGCGACCTGCACATCGAAGTAGACATCTGCACCGAATCGGGGCTCCTGGCCACGGAAAACTGCCCCAAGGAGAAGGTGGAGACCCATGCTTTCCTAAACCGGCCCGAGTATATCGTCACGGACCACCGCTGGGAACGGGGACCGGGGCGCGGGCCCGCCGATGCCGACCAGATGCCCCCGGAAGATATTTGCGACGTCCACAACGAGGCGCCCACCCGGATCAGGAATTTTAAAGCCACCGCCGAAAGCCACAACCAGGTAAGGCTGGAGTGGGAGACCCGGGGAGGGGCCCCGGAGAAATTCACCTTGCGGCGCAAACAGCTGGGCCGGGAGGAGGAAGTCCTGGCCACCTTGCCGGGGAGCGCCACCTCCTACCTGGACAAAAGCGTTCGCGCTGGAACTATCTATACGTACAGCCTGGTGGCCGCAAACAAGTACGGGATCGAGACGGAACCAGCCACCACCATGATCCTGGTTCCGAAGATGGATGCCCCGGGCCGCCCGCTCTGGTTCAAGGCGGAACTGGGTCAGAATGGCGGAGTCGTTCTCAGCTGGAAGCCCGCCGACAACCTGGCCGAAGAATTCGTGATTACCCGCTTCAGGCAAGGTTTAATATTTTGGTACGAAGAGGAGACCTTTACTATACCCGCCACCGGGCTTCATGAGTATAGCTACACCGACAGCAAAGGCCTCCAGGAGGGCGAGACCTACAGGTATAAACTGGTAGCCCGGAACAGCGATTCGGGCAACTCCGGGGAGATAACCACAGAGGTCAAGATACCGGTCCCGATGGTGACGCTGACCTTAAAGGTTGAGCCTGTTGGCGGAGGAAAGATTAACGGCCATAGCAGTGGATCTTATCCTAAAGGATCGGTAATTGAATTAGTAGCAGTACCAAATGAGAATTACGAGTTTGATTATTGGGAATGGAACGGCACAAAGGAATATGGGGAGGTATTTAAGCGTACTATAAACGAAAACAGTATCCTGATCGCAGTCTTTAAACCAAAGGAGGAGCCGGAGCCCCCTGAGGATCCGCCGGAGGACCCGGGAAACGGAGACACCCCGGGAGCGGCCGGTTTCCCCTGGTCCAGGGGAGCCTGGGCCCTGCTCTACCGCTACTCCTTTCCCTTCCCCTGGCTTTTCCGGCTGGCCCGGTTTTAAAAGCTTCCCCCTTTTCATGAAAAAATAGGGGCTGTCTTCTGAGACAGCCCCTTTCTTCTCGATCCTTCCCCTATCCCGCCTCTCCCCGGGGGAGGGCAAAAGCAGGCCGGCTTTGCCGGGGCCCCCCCTCCCTCCCTGCGCGGCGGGCGCTTTTCGCGGCTGCCCCCCTCTCCCCAAGCAGGGCGGGCCGTCAACCGCCGGCGCCTTCCGAGGCGGCGGCCCAGGAATACTCCCCCCGCCGATACCGGCAGCGGCGCTTCTCTTCGGGCAAGGAAAAAAGGGCCTGGCGCACGGCGTTGGCGGGCATCTGGTGCGCCCCGCAGCTCCCTGCAAAGCGCTCTTCCCCCTCCCGCTGCAGGGCCCGCCACTTTTCGGGAAACTCGGCCCGGAACTCTTCCACGATCTGGGCGGTAGTCTTATACACCCCGGGCTCCAGCAGCTTCAAAACCAGCTCTTGAATCTCGGCGTTCAACCTGCTCCGCTTCCCCTTTTCTCTTCCTTAACAGAAAGTTCCCGGGACGGCAGCCGTGCCCGGGCTTTCGCGCCTCTTAGGCACGGCACTGCTCCGGCCTTGTTTACAGCTCCAGGATGGTCACCCCATCGCCGCCCTCGTTGGGCAAGCCCCGGCGCCAGCTTTTTACCAGGGGCTGCTCCTGAAAATAGCGGCGCAGCCCTTCCTGCAGCCGCCCCGTCCCCCGGCCGTGAATTACCGTTACCCGGGAGAGGCCCGCCCAGAGGGCATCGTCCAGAAACTTTTCCACCGCCTGCAGCGCCTCGTCCAAGGTCTGCCCGCGCAGGTCGATCTGGGGAGAGACGCTCCCCTCCTTCTGCACGGTATAGCCGCCCCGGCGTTCCCGGTCCGGCTTCCCCGCCTCCTCTTCCTGCCAGCGGCCCAGATCGGCCACGGGGACCGTGACCTTCATGGCTCCTACCTGGACCAGGGCTTCTTCCCCGTCCAGGGACAAAATTTCGCCCCGGCGGTTCAGGCTGCCCACCAGGACCGCGGCCCCCGGGGCCAGACTCTCGGGGGGCAAAATCTCTCTCCGGGCTTCCTCTTCTTCTCCCGGCTGCTCCTCCGCCTCCTGGAGGCGGTGCAGCTGCCGGCGCAGCTCCTCCCCGCGGGCCAGGGCGCCGGTCCCTCCCTGGGAGCGTATCTGCCGCAGTTCGCGCAGGATCTGGTCCGCCTCTTTCCTGGTCCGGCGGAGCAGTTGCCGGGCCTCCTCCCGGGCCTGCTGCCTGATTTTCTCCCGGCCGGCGCGCAGCTGCTCCCGCTCCGCCTCCAGTTCCCGGAGAAGGCTTTCCGCCCGGGCTCGCTTCAGGGCCGCCTCCCGGCTGTCCCGGGAGAGGCGCTGCCGCTCCTCCACCAGGCTGGCGATAACCGCCTCCACCTGGGCATGATCCCGGTGCAAAAAGTTTCGCCCCCGCTCCATGACCCTTTCGGGAAGCCCCAGCTTTTCGGCGATGACAAAGGCGTTGCTCTGTCCCGGGACCCCCTGCAGAAGCCGGTAGGTGGGGGAAAGGGTCTCCTGGTCGAACTCCATGGAGGCGTTCTGCATCCCCTCTTCCACCTGGGCGAAGAGCTTCAGCTCGTTGATATGGGTGGTCACCATGGTCAGCGCCCCGCAGAGGGAGAGTTCCGCCAGGATGGCCATGGCCAGGGCCGCTCCTTCCGAGGGATCCGTTCCCGCTCCCAGCTCGTCCAGGAGCACCAGGGTGCCCGGCCCGGCCTCCTGGAGAATGCTGATAATATTTTTCAAGTGCCCGGAAAAGGTGCTCAGGGACTGCAGCAGGCTCTGCTCGTCGCCGATATCAGTGCGGATGCGGCGAAAAACGGAGAGGCGGCTATCGGGCCCGGCGGGCAGGTGCAGGCCGCACTGGGCCATAACCGCCATCAGGCCCACCGTCTTCAAGGCCACCGTTTTCCCCCCGGTATTGGGCCCGGTAATTACCATTACCCGCAGATCCTCTCCCAGGGAGAGATTCAGGGGGACGGGGTCTTCCAGCAGGGGGTGCCGGGCCTCTTCCAGGTGCAGGCGGGAAGAGCCCTGGGGGAAAAGCCGGGGGGCGGCTCCCCCCATCTCCAGACTCAGCCGTCCCCGGGCAAGGATAAAATCCAGCTCGGTGTAGATCTCCCAGTCTCCCAGAAGCTCCGCGGAGCGCTGGCCGACCAGGGCGCTGAGCTGGGAGAGGATCCGCTCCACCTCCCGCTCCTCCTGCCGGGCCAGGGAAGAAAGCTCGTTCTGCATGATCACCACCGGCTCCGGTTCCACGAACAGGGTCGCCCCGCTGGCGGATTGGTCGTGAACAATCCCCTTCAGCTGGTGGCGGTATTCCTGCTTCACCGGCAGGACGTAGCGCCCGTTGCGGATGGTAATCAGCGGCTCCTGGAGATAGCGGCTGAAGGAGGAGCGCAGGTAGGAGTTCATCTTCTCCCGGATCTGCTCCTGCAGGGCCCGCTGCTTGCGGCGCAGGGAGGCCAGCTCCGGGGAAGCCTCGTCCAGGACGGAGCCGTCGCTGTCGACGGACCTCCGCAGCTGCCGGAGCAGTTCCTCGCTCCCCTGGAGAGAGCCGGCCAGGGCGGAGAGAAGCGGGTAGAGGGCGGCGGCCTCTTCCCCCCGGAAAAACTGGCGGCAGCGCTGCACCCCCCGGAGGAAAGTGGAGACAGCGTACAGCTCCTCTCCGGAGAGCACCCCTCCCCGCCGGGCGCGCTCCAATACGGGCTCCAGGTCCCCGGTTTCGTGCAGGGGCACGGCGCCCTTGGCGCAGAGGAGACGGCCCTCGCCGGTCTCCCGCAGGAGGCGCTCCACCGCCTCCCACTGGGCAATAGGGAGCAGCTCCCGGGCCCGGCGCCGGGCGGGAGGGGTTAACGCTCCTTCCGCCAGGCGCTCCCGGATGGCGTCGAATTCCAGCATCCGGATTTCTCGATCAGTAATTACGGGGTTCAACCTTGGCTCTCCTCGATACGTATGGATTATCGGCAAGATAGAAGCGCAGCAGCCGGTCCTCGGCCCGGGAGATGCCGATGCGCCGGTCCGTCACTATGGGGCCGGGCGCCTCCCCCTGTCCCGGGCCGATCCAGAGGGGAGGTTCGGTAAGGGGGTGGTAGTTGAAGTCAGCGGTAATGGCCAGGGCCTGGCACAGCTTCCCCGGGCCGCTGGTCAAGCTTAAGGGATTGTCAATCCCGCCCCGGCGCTTTTGCATCAACTCCAGGCCGGCTACCGGCTCCAGGGCCCGGACCAGCACCGCTTCGCCCACCCCTTCCGGGGCGGTAACCACGTTAAAGCAGAAATGATTGCCGTAAATAAAATAGACATAGGCCCGGCCGGGTGGCCCGAACATGGGCGCATTGCGCCTGGTCTTTCCCCGGGAGGCATGGCAGGCGGGATCATCCCTCAGGTAGGCCTCCGTCTCCACAATTATTCCCGCCGTCAGCCCCTGGGGGCTGGACCGGTACAGCACCCGCCCCAGCAAATCCCGGGCCACCTCAACGGTATCCCGCTGATAAAAGCTTTCCGGCAGGGGCTCCGTCAAGAACCGCCGCCTCCTTTGCGCTGTTCCCGGCGCTTCAAGCATTTCTCCAGCTCCTCCCAGGACAGGGTATTCAGCAGATCTCCGGGCTCCAGGCCGCCCCGCCGGGCCGCGGTAATCCCGTAGCCCATATCCGCCATGGTGGCCACGCTGTGGGCATCGGTATTCACCGCCAGCAGCACCCCGGAGCGGCGGGCCTGGCGGTGGTAGGCCTCGGAAAGATCCAGGCGCTGGGGAGAAGCATTGATCTCCAGGATTGTCCCCGTCCGGGCTGCCTGCCGGATCAGCGCCTCCACGTCCACCCGGTAGCCGCCCCGGCTGCCGATGAGGCGCCCGGTGGGGTGGGCCAGGATATGCACCGCCGGGTGCTCCATGGCCCGGCAGATACGCTCCGTGATCTGCTCCCGTTCCTGCCGGAAATGGCTGTGGACCGAGGCGATGACCAGGTCCAGCTGGAAGAGTATTTCATCGGGCAGGTCCAGGGTGCCGTCGCTGAGAATATCCACCTCGGCGCCGGCCAGGATGCGGCAGCGGTACCCTCCTTCTTCGTTCAGCCGCCGGATGGCCTCCATCTGCTGCCGCAGGCGCTCCATGGAGAGCCCCCCGGCAATCTGCAAGGAGGGAGAATGGTCGGTAATGGCGATGTATTCGTAACCCCGGGCGTCGGCCTCCCGGGCCAACTCCTGGATGGAATCGGTGCCGTCGCTCCAATCGGTGTGCAGGTGCAGGTCGCCCCGGATGTGGCGGAGCTCCACCAGGGCGGGGAGCCGCCCCTCCCGGGCCGCCTGGATCTCCCCCCGGCCCTCCCGCAGTTCCACGGGGACCGGGTCCAGCCCCAGGAGGCGGTACAGCTCCCCTTCGCTCTTTACGGGAACCGCTTTCCCGTCGCGCCGGAGGGCATTTCCCCGGAGCTGGAAGCCCTGCTCCCGGGCCAACTTCTGGAGCTGCTCCCAGTGGGCGGGGCTGCAGCTCTCCCGGAGCAGCACCAGGGGGAACTCCTCCAGCCCTGTCAGGAGCACCCGCCCGGGGAGGCCGTAAACCGTTTGCAGAAGCAGCTCATCGGGTGCGCCCGGCTCGACGGCGCTCACCCCCGGAGCCCGCTTCAGAAGCTGCTCCAGCTTCCGGGCCAGAGCCTCCCGCTCCTCCGACCCGCCGACCACCAGCAGGAAATGGTGCACCCCTTCCGTCCCCCGCCGGACCTCCCCGGCCATGGAGACCGCCTCCAGCCCTTCCCGGCGCAGATAGTCTTCCAGCTGCTCCGCCACGGGGAGGGCCACTCCCCGGTGGTAGAGGATCTCCCCGGAGCGCGATTCCTGGAAATAGCGCAGAATGTTCTGCTCCACCACGGGCCCCAGACCGTGCAGGCTCCGCACCCGTCCTTCCCGGGCCGCCTCTTCCAGGTCCTCCAGGGAGCGCAGGTTCAGCTCCCGGACCATCTTGGCCGCTGTTTTATGGCCCACGCCCGGGATAGAAAAAAGAGCCAGCAACCCCGCCGGCACCTCCGCCTCCAGCCGGGCCAGAAGACGGCTTTCCCCGGTAGTAACCAGCTCCTCGATTTTTTGCGCCAGGGCCTTGCCGATGCCGGGCAGCTCCTGCAGTTCCCCCCGGTCGACTAACTCCTTCACAGGGCGGTTCAGCCGGATGATCTGTCGCGCTGCCCTGGTATAGGCCCGGGTTTTAAATTCGTTCTCGCCTTTCAGGGAGAGCAGCGTGGCGATCCGCTCCAGGGCGGCGGCCACTTCCCAGTTTTCCAAGTTTCTTCAGCCCGCTTCAGTATATTTTACAGGTTGGCGTTGTTTATGGCATCGTAGTAAAAGTTCATCACGTAATTCCGCAGCCCCGTAGTCACCACCGGCAGGTAGAGCTCCGTCCAGTAGCAGATCCGGGAGCCGGCTACCGCATCGGCCACCGCCTCCACCGGAATCAGGGCGGCCAGGCTGACCAGGATCACGATTATAATCAGTCCTTTCAACAAGCCCAAGCCGGCGCCGGCCAGGCGGTTCACCACCCCGATCACAGGGATCTTGTTCACCGCCCTCATCCCTTGCAGGATGAAGCGCATCAGAATCATGAAAAGGATGAAGAGCATCACGAAAGAGATGATGCCGGCCAGGGTATTCAGAACCTGCTCCATGGATATCCCCGCCCCCAGCTGTCCCGTTGCCTCCAGGTAGGGGAGGAAGGTCCCGGGATTGAGGTACTCCACCACGTAGCCGCTCAAGATCTTGCTTCCGTAAAAGGCGGCCACCAGGGCGATAAGGGTGCTAAACAAGCCCAGCAACTGCCTCACCAGGCCCTGGCTGTATCCGGCGGCGATGTAGATAACAATAATGGCGGCCAGGATCAGGTCCAACCAGTTCATTTTCTTCTCCCCTTTCAGGGTACACTAGATTTAAGCAGTTATTCGTTACCCCGCCCGGCATATCCTGCCCCCAATATGTCAGAATTTTCAATCAAGTTGACAAAGTTGACGTGCCAGGCACCGCTAAGTGCGGAGGGTGGCGCCCAGGGCGAAGAGGGCCTGCTGGATCCGGCCGTGAATCTGGTTTACCTCCTCGTCGGTGAGGGTGCCTTGGGAAGAGCGGTAGGCGATGGCGAAGGAGATGCTCCGCTTGCCCGGGGGGATCTGCTTGCCCTCGTAAAGGTCGAAGAGAGTGATCCGATCCACCAGTTCGCCTCCCGCCTCCCGGATGCAGCTCTCCAGCTCCCGGGCGGTAATCTCCCGGGGGACAACCACGGAGATGTCCCGCAGGGAAGCGGGATAGCGGGGAAGGGGCTCCAGGCGGGGCACCAGGGAAGCCCGGGAGAAGAGGAGTTCCCCGTTCAGTTCCGCCACGATCACCGCCTGGCGCAGGTCCCAGTCTGTGGCCACCTCGGGGTGCAGTTCGCCCAGGTAGCCAAGTTCCTCCCCTTCCAGGAAGAGGCCGGCCGCCCGGGTGGGATGGAGAAAGGGGGATTCCAGGGGCCGGAAATCCACTGATCCCAGGCCCAGCTTCCGGAAAAGAGCCTCCAGGACCCCTTTCACCAGGTAGAAGTCGGCCTGCCGCCCTCCGCCGGACCAGTTGGGCTCCGTCACCGCCCCCGTAGCCGCCAGGCCCAGGGTCATGCGCTCGTCGGGCAACTCCTCCAGGGGCAGCCGGCGGGGCAAAAATACCGCCCCCAGCTCAAAGAGGAGCTGGTTGTATTCCTGGTGGTTGAAGTTGTGCTGCAACACTTTGAGCAGGCCCGGCAGCAGGGTGGTGCGCATCACTCCCTGCTCTTCGGACAAGGGATTCTGCAAGGGAATGGCCCGGGCCAGCTCCGTATCCTCCCCAATGCGCAGCCGCCGGAGCAGGTTGGGGTTGATAAAGGAGTAGGTGATCACCTCGTAAAAGCCCATGGCGGCCATGGTATCCCGCACCAGGTTGTGCAGCCGCAGTTCCGGGGCCTCCCGGCACTCGATGAGCTCCCCCCGCGGCAGGGTGGTGGGGATGTTTTCATAGCCGTGCAGGCGGGCCACCTCCTCCACGATGTCTTCCTCCAGCTGGATGTCGCTCCGGCGCAGGGGTACCGTGACGGCCAGGGTGCGGTTGGGTTCCCGCTGCACGTCGAAGCCCAGGCGCTCCAGGAGGTTGACCATCTCCTCCACGGGGATCTTTTTCCCGATGATTTCGTTGACCCGGTAGGGGCGGACGGCAATGCGGCACCGCTGGAAGGGCTTGGGGTAGACATCGATTACCCCTTGCAGAACCTCTCCCCCGGCCAGCCGGGACATCAGCAGGGCGGCGCGGCCCTGGGCCTCCAGGACGCTTTCGGGGTTGACTCCCCGCTCGAAGCGCTGAGAGGCCTCCGAGGGGAGGCCGAGGCGGCGGGCGGTGCGGCGGATGTTCACCGGGTTGAAGAGGGCCGCCTCCAGGAGAACGGTGCGCGTCTCCGGGCCGATTTCGCTGTTCTCGGCACCCATCACTCCGCCCAAGGCCACCGTCTTGGAGGCGTCGGCGATTACCAGGATTTCCGGGTTCAGCTCCCGCATCTTCCCGTCCAGGGTTACCGTCACCTCTCCCGGATAGGCCCGGCGCACCACGATCCGGCCGCCCTCCAGGCGCTCATAGTCAAAGGCGTGCAGGGGCTGCCCGAACTCCCACATCACGTAGTTGGTGATATCCACCACATTGTTGATAGGCCGGATCCCGGCCTTCAGCAGCCGGATCTGCATCCAGAGGGGCGAAGGGGCCACCGCAACCTCGCGAATCACCCGGGCTGCGTAGCGCGGGCAGAGATCGGGATCCTCCACGTCGACCCGGGCGTAGTTCTCCACCCTTTCCTCCACCTCCGGCGGGTCCACGGGCGGCAGCTTCAGCTTCCCCCCCGTCAGGGCCGCCACCTCCCAGGCCACACCCAGCAAGCCCAGGCAATCGGCCCGGTTGGGAGTCAACTCCAGGACCAGAACGCTGTCTTCCAGGTCCAGGACTTCTTCCAGGGGGGCGCCCGGCTGGGCGCCGGGATCCAAGATCAGGATCCCCTCCGCCTCCTGAACCAGCTCCAGACCCAGCTCCTGGGCGGAGCAGAGCATCCCCTGGGAAAGAACTCCCCCCAACTCCAGGGCTTCCAGGGGCTTCGGCAAGCCGGGAAGCCGGGCGCCGGGCAGGGCCAGGGGCACCTTCTGCCCCTCCTTGATGTTCCGGGCTCCGCAAACCACCGCCACCTCTTCCCCGCCGCCCCGGTCCACCCGGACCAGGGCCAGCCTCTCCCGGCGGGGGTGAGGTTCGATGGCGAGAATGCGGCCCACCACCACCCCGGAAAAGAGCTCTCCCCAGGGTTCAACGGCCCCCACCTCCAGGCCGGCCATGGTCAGGCGATCGGCCAGCTCCAGCGGGGGAAGGTCAAAATCCACGTATTCTTTGAGCCAGTTGTATGGAACGCGCATGGCTATCCTCCCAGTCCGATAATCTATAATCTAGCGGAATTGCTTTAAGAAGCGCAGGTCGTTGCTGAAAAAGAGGCGCAGATCATTGACGCCGTACTTGAGCATGGCAATCCGCTCCACCCCCATCCCGAAGGCAAAGCCGGTAACGTCTTCGGGGTCGTAGCCGCAAACCTGCAGCACCCGGGGGTGAACCATCCCGGCCCCCAGAATCTCCAGCCAGCCGGTGAAGCCGCACACCCGGCAGCCTTCCCCGTCGCAGTTGATGCAGGAGATGTCCACCTCGGCGCTGGGCTCCGTAAAGGGGAAAAAGCTGGGGCGCAGCCGGATCCTTTTTTCGGGGCCGAACATCTCCCGGGCAAAGAGGAGCAGCGTCCCCTTCAAATCCGCCAGGGTAATCCCCCGGTCCACGGCCAGCCCCTCCACCTGGTGGAACATGGGCGAATGGGTGGCGTCATCGTCCCGCCGGTATACCTTGCCGGGGGCGATAATGCGCACCGGCAGGCGGGGATGGAGCAGTTCCATGGTCCGGATTTGCACCGGGGAGGTATGGGTGCGCAGCAGGAATTGCGGGGCCACGTAGAAGGAGTCCTGCATGTCCCGGGCCGGATGCTCCGGCGGCATGTTCAAGGCCTCAAAATTATAGTAATCGCTCTCCAGCTCCGGTCCCCGGGCCACCTGGAAGCCCAGCCCCGTAAAGATCTCCTTGATATCCTCGGTAACCAGGGTCAGCGGGTGCTTCCGCCCCAGGGGGACGGGATATCCCGGCAGGGTAACGTCGATGCGCTCCCTCTCCCAGCGGTCGGCAGCCTCCTTCTCCTTCAACTCCTTCTCCTTTTCCCCCAGCAACTGCTCCAGAAGGTCGCGCAAACCGTTGGCTCTCCGTCCGAACTCCGGCCGCTGCTCGGGGGGGAGTTGTCCCATGCTTCGCAGCAAAGCGGTAATCTCGCCCTTCTTCCCCAGGAAGCGGACCCTTACCGCCTGCAAATCCTGCATATCCCGGGCCGAGTCGATGGCACTCCGGGCTTCCTCTTCCAACTGTGTCAACCTGGTCAGCATAGCAGCCCACCACTCCTTTTACCGTCAAATAAAGAAAAAGCCCTCTTACGAGGGACGGAAGTACTCCTTCCGCGGTACCACCCAATTTAGCGGCTCCCACCGCTCACTCCTGATCGCTAACGGGACGACCCGTCCGCGCCTACCCAGGCCTAAGCCCTTCAGCGGGAGACTCCGGAGTGAACTTCGGCGGGAGGCTCCGTATAAGGCTTCCAGTCTGCGGCCTTATCTCCCTGGCCGTCGCCCTTCCCGCGTACTCTCTCCTTCATAGTCTTTTAGTTGTTTGATTCAAGATACTAAATTATATCATAAAGGGGCGCCGCCCTTCAAGGCTCCGCCCTCCCCGGTGTTATCGGCCCGTGACATTGCCACCACGCAAGCGGTCTGAGAGGGGTGACCTTCTCCCGGCTCAGATTAAGCACTTTTAGGGGGCATTTTCACCGGCCGCCGACTGCTTCCTCCGTCACTCCCTGTTAATTGCCGTTCAAAGCTCGCAAAGTGCCACCGTCCAAGCGGTTAAAGAGGGAGGTTTCCCATGCGCCGGGGGGATTTTGCAGGCCGCAAGCACCGGCGGCAGCAAGATTTCACTAATGGAAATTTTTCTGTCCAGGTGGTGCACATGAAGCCGGCAACTGCGCACCTGAGCCGTTGCGATCTTCTTCACATCAGACTCCTATGGAAAATGACTTTACCAGGCTTGCTCCAGGAGCTGCTGCAATTCCCGGGCCCCGGCTTCCCGCGGGTTATGCTTCAAGGAACTCGAAGGGAGGCTCTGCTCCACGATGGCCTCAAAATGCTCCGGCTTCACCCCCAGGTCGCGCAGGCGCCGGGGGAGGCGAAGCTCCTGCTGCAAGGCGATTACCTGCTCGATAAACTTTTCCGCCGCCCCGGCGCCGCCTTCCCCCCGGGGTGCGACGGCAGCCCGGAGGGAGGCGTACCGGTCTCGGGAAGTCTTCATATTGAAGGCCATCACGTGGGGGAGCAGGACCGCGCAAACCAGGCCGTGGGGCTTGCCGGAAGCCACCCCTACGGCGTGGGCCAGGCCGTGGACGGCACCCAGGCGGGCGTTGGCCAGGGCCACCCCCGCCAGCAGGGCAGCCAGGGACATGGACTCCCTGGCCGGCCGGTGCTCGCCATTTTTAAAAGTTTCCGGCAAGCCGGCCATTATCCGCTTCACGGCCTCCAGAGCGTAGAGGTCTGTCAAGGGGTTGGCCCCCCTGGAGGTATAAGCTTCTACGGCATGGGTAAGGGCGTCGAAGCCGCTGTGGGCGGTGACCGCCGGCGGCATGGATACCGTCAGCTCCGGGTCGACGACGGCCGCCACCGGCCACATGTACGGGCCGCGCACGCTCTGCTTCTTCCCTTCGTGTGTCAAAACGCTGTTGGGAGTTACCTCCGACCCCGAACCGGAAGTGGTGGGCACGGCCAGAAAAGGGCAGCCCCGCTGCTCCGGTTCCCGGCCGTAGAAATAATCCTCAGGCGGGCGGGACTGCCCGGCCAGGGCGGCTACGGCTTTCCCCACGTCGATGGTGCTTCCGCCCCCGATGCCGATGACCAGCTGCGCCCGGCATTCTTTCAGCCGCCGGATCCCCTCCCCGACCTCCTCCAGGCCGGGCTCGGGATTAACCCCGCTCATTATTTCTATTTCCAGGCCCTGTTCCTGCAGCGAGGCCAGGATCTGATCCCGGTGCCCGGAACCGGCCAAACTGCTTTTACCGGTCACCACCAGGGCCCGCCGGCCGTACAACGCCGCCTGCCGGGCCAGGCTCTCAATGGCCCCCGGCCCAAAGGTGACCCGGGTCGGCAAGTTAAAGCTGAAGTAAGACACTTTCACCCTCCTGATACCATATTTAGTTCCAGCAGCAAAGCCTGCCCAAGATGACCCCGGCTATACCGGTTATAAGGAAAACCGCCAACAGCCGCCAATATTTGAGCGCTTCCGGCTGCCATTTATAATTACTTAATACAATTACTAAAAAAGGATCCCTCTTATCGGCAACCGCCGCCTCGGGGCCTCGCGAACTTCGCGCCCCCGCTGGGAGGATTGGCCCCATTTCACCGCTGCCGGCCGCCCCGACAAGATGACGAGCCAGTTGTTGATTGAGGCATCAGGAGACATAAATTCTCTTTCCCCTTGATCCTGGCCCGATCCCATTCAGCGCACTCCCCCGCGCTGGCGCAGCGCCTCGAAAAGGATCACGCCGGCCGCCACCGCGGCATTGAGGGATTCCACCGCCCTGGAATGGGGGATGGAAAGGCTCCCGTCCGCCGCCTCTTCCAGGAGGGGAGAGACGCCGGAACTTTCGTTGCCGATAACCAGGAGAAAGGGGCGGGCCAGATTTGCCTCCCAGTAAGGCCTGGAGGCCCGGGGCGCAGCCACCAGGATCTGCAAGCCTCTTTTTTTCAGCTCCGCCAGCAGTTCCCGCGGCCGGGGGGCCGCCGCCAGGGGCAGGTGAAAAAGGGCTCCCGCCGTGGAGCGCAAGACCTTGGGCCCGTACGGATCGGCACAGCCGGGAGTATAAAAAACGGCCCCGGCTTCTACCGCCGCCGCCGAACGCAGGATGGT